>NZ_JBFWLZ010000026.1:0-13075 GCF_050251835.1 Diaphorobacter sp.
GCTCCACCCGGCTCCAGAAATCGTCCGTCACTTCCCACGAATTGGCATGCGCCTTGGCCATCTACACCTCCTGCGCCGCATCACGGGCGACTCAGGAACATAGTTTAATTTACGGATAGATCCTAAGGCTGCGCCGCCCGGCATTCCTTGCCCAGGCCAATCTCACCCTTGAGGACGCATTCCAAGAGTTCTACCGGGTGCTGCTAGGTGGGCTACTGATCGACTCAGCCACACCAAAAGCGGCTCGTAGGGGCGTACGGGCAAGCCGAGCCACTTCGCAGCGCACCGTCACAAAGAAAGATACAGACCCTGATGAAGTCGGCACGATGCTAATTGCCGCCTGGAATCGCGGTTAGGGAAGGTCTGCACAACACCCGCTGCGACAAGCGCCGGCACGTGATGTTTCAAGACCTGCACGTTTTCCTAGTGGTTGAAGCTGGCAGTACTATGGTTGCCTGCCCGCTTCAAGCGCCTGATGCGCGCTGCGCCCCGGCCGGAAGCCGTAGCTGTGCTCGCTGAAGGTCGGATCGATGAGCGGTTGCAGCACCTGCAGCAGGGCCTGCTGGATCAACCTGTCCACCACGGTGGGAATCCCCAATTCCCGCGTCCCTCCGCCCGGCTTGGGTACCCGGAATAGTGGCGGCTTCTTCCGCGCCGTTCTGCTGCGCAACCTGCGGGCTTTCCTCGGGTACGTCTGCCTTCGTGAAGATGGTAGGCATCCAGCCGGTGCCCTTCGCCAGCCGCTCGGCCTCGCTGGCAATGTCGGCCTTCTTGAGCTTTGCCAGCCGGTGGACGCTCTCGGGCGCGAACTCGCCCACGGCTTGCAAAACCGCCGCCTTCGCAACGTGCTTGAAATAGCCTTCCGCCGTGGGTTGCCACCATACGGCCATGTCGAGGCCCACGGCCTGCGCCAGTTCCGCGCCGGGCTGCTGCGCCGTGCCGCGCGGCGTCACCACGTCCACCGTCGAAGCCACGCACACGGCCAGCAGCTTGACCAACTCGCCTTGCTCCATCGCCAGCAGCGCGACGAACAGTGCGGCGCTGTCCTCGGGCAACTTGCCGCCCCACGCCTGCTGCAATTCGCGGAGCGCTACGGCGGCGGGTGACTCGGGCCAGTCCGGTGCCATGCCTTCCAGCCGGTCTTGAATTTTCAGGCTCACGCCCAGCGGAATATCGTGGCCGTAGTAGCGGCCCTGCAAGACGGTCTGCACCATGCCATGCACCAGCACGGCCAGCGCCACATGTGGATGCTGGGCCACCTCGATTTGCAGCGCCGCCGTGCGGTGCGCGCTCAGGCGTTGGGCCAGCCGGTCGGAAATCGCTGCGGCCTTGGGCTGCTCGTCTTCCTCGCCTTCGTCATCGTTCGCGGCGTCCGGGTCGCTAAAGCCTTGGCGCAACTTCTCCAGCGTGCGAAGGGCTTTCGCCTCGGCCTCGCGCAGCAGCCCTCGATGAATCACGGCCTCGCCGTTGCGGTCGATGGTGACGATGGCACCGGCTGCGGCCTTCACATTCGCGCCGTATCCCTGCAAGCCTTCTTCCAGTGCCTGCAACTGCTCGCCCAGGGCTTCGCCTTCCTCCTGCAAGGCATCGGCCTTGTCCTCGTCGTCGGCGTCCATCGCGGCATCCACCGCTTCGGCCACCTCCTGCATCTTGGCTTGCAGCTTCTCGATGCGCTGCGCTTCGCGCTTGTTGGGTTCGCGCCGCTCCCTCGGGGCGCGCTGGAAGGCGTGCAGGTCGGCATGGGTCATGCCCGGCGTGGCATCGGCCCAAGCCCAGCCCTCGGCCTTCACCTCGGCGGCGATGCCCGCCAGCTTGTCCTGTGCCAGCCGTTCCAGCAATGCAGCATCAGTCAGGTACACGCCCGCGTCATCCTCCGCGAACAGGTCGCGGCGGATACCGCCGCCCTCCTGCTCGTAGGCGTCCAGCCCGACGAAGCGCACCAACGGATGCCGGTAAGCGTCGATTTCCCGTTCGGTGAGGCGTTCGCGCAAATGCGAAGGGTGGCGTTGCCACTGCGGGGCGTCGTAGAAAGCGGCTTCCTGCGCCGCGTGGTCATCCGTTCCGGCCAGGGCCATCAGCTGGTCCAGGCTCACGGCGTCGGCCCGATAGTCGGCCATCAGGCGCGGGGAGACATTCGCCAGCTTCAAGCGGCGCTGCACGACCAGCGGCGTGACACTGAAATCCGCCGCAATGTCCTCGATGGGCCGGCCTTCGGCCACCAGTGTCGCGAAGGCTTCAAATTGGTCTGCCGGGTGCATGGCTTCACGCTGCACGTTCTCGGTGAGGCTGGCCGTGCGCGCAGTGCCATCGGCCACCTGCAGGCAAGGCACGTCCCAATCCTTGGCGATGCGGTGCTTCTTCGCCAGCAGCTTCAACGCGGCCAGCCTGCGCCCACCGGCCACCACCTCGTAATGCAGGCCATCGGCGGCGGGAATCACGATCAGGTTTTGCAGCAGGCCCACGCGCTGGATGGATGCGGCCAGTTCAGGGATGGACATGCGCGGGGTCTTGCGCACGTTGCGGCCCGTGCGGCGCAGCACCAGACGCGACAGCGGCACCAGGATCATGTACTTGCTCGGGTCGGCGGCTTGCAGCACGTTCGCGGCGCTGCTGGCTGCGGTGTTGACGGCGCGGGCTTCGGTGGTGGTAACGGCGTTCATGGCGAATCTCCAATCAAGTGAAACAAGGGAATGGAGGGGAACCGCCCCTCCGGCGGGGGAACGGTTCAGGCCTTGAGGGCGCGCATGCCATCGGCCAGCAGCCACAGGGCGCGATTCAGGCGAATGTCGGAATCAATGCCCTGCACGGGGCGGGTTTGCTGCCTGCGGCCATTGGCGGCGCGGCCATGCAATCCGCCCTTGGTCAGGTTCTCCTGCGTGCGGTTAAACACGCTCCACAAGTCGGGGCGGCGATCCTCGAAGCGGCGCGGCATCAGGATTTGCGATTCCGTGACGGGCGCGGGCTTGTTCGGGTCGTCGTACTTCAAAGCCAGCGCGGCACGGGCGAACACTTCGGATTCGCCATCGTCCAAGGTGATGCCGCGCATCAGGTCGCGGGACTCCTGCACCCGGTCAAAGCCGCGCAGAACCTCGAAGGCGCCTTCGATGACTTGGCCCGCCACGTCGCCTTTGTGAGGCACGCGCACATCGGCAAAGGTGTCGCCGCACACCAGCCCATTGGCGCAGATAAATCTGAATTGCCCGGCCAGCATCTGATAGCTGCTGGTGCCATCGTGCGAGTTCAGCAGCACGATTTCGTTAGCTTCCGCGCCGTTGATCTGGCTGGCGTGGCGTAGGCGCAGCAGGTGTTTCGTGTGTTCGCGCCGCCTCTCGTTGCGTACACGGGTCTGGCACACCATGAAGGGCTGGAAGCCTTCTTTGCGAAGCTCAGTCAAAACCGTAGCCGTGGGGATGTAGCTGTATCGCTCCGAACGGCTCTCATGCGGGGAGTCCGCGAAGATGGACGGGGCCACGCGCCGGATTTGGTCATCCGACAGGGGATAGTCGGAACGCAGTGCGGGGGAATGGTTTGCGAAACGGGATGCGAGCATGTCTTTCTCCTGACTTGGCTGTTGAAGAAACACCGGATTCCTAGATTCGGAGCCCAGCCTTTCGGCTGTTCGGTGCAGTCGGCACGAGGAACCCGGTTGGCCCTGTTGCCACCGTCTTTCCTGAGTTCATCGCCCGCGACGGTCAGGAGCGCGCGGACGGGGGCCGTCAAGGAGACAAGCGCAGGGTTGGTGCGGCCCGCAGGCGCAGCCGAGGACACGGCCCTGCGCGCCTTGACGGCACACGGCCGCGGGCTACAGTCGCGGACAAGGTGATGAGTCAGGGAAGACGGCTGGACAAGGCAACGGCCCCTCAACACGCCGACCGCACGGCAAGCGAAGCGCGCAGGCCCGAAGCTGGAAGCCGGGCCGGAGGCGTCAGCCGACCGGAGGGAGGGGACGATGGAAGCCCGTCAGGGGCGAAACCCCGCAGGGGGTTCGATGCGCAGCACGACAGCGCGACCGGCCATCTCCCAGGTGGCCGGGGACGTCCACATGACTTCAACGAAATCCCCTTGGACTGCTACTCGCCCAGCCATCGGCACAATGGCAATGACATGGACATACGAGCCCTACAAGACGATGAACTGATGGCCCAGGCCCGAGACTGGCGGCAACGGGCACTGCGCGGAGAAAAAAACGCACGCGGCTTTGCGCACGAACTGGAATGCGAAGTGCGTCGGCGCTTCCCCAAGAACGACAGGCCCTTGACGCTGCCGCCCGTGCGCCTGCTGGGCACGGTGTCGCAGCCTATCCAGCGTCGATGGAAGCCCTGGTGAACGCCCAGGGGGAGTAGAGAAAAGGGGCGTGGCGCCCCTTGACAGAATCAGAAGACGATCCGCCCCGCCAGCCGCGCATCCCGCGCATAGGCACTCAGCCGCTTCTCGGCACGAAAGTGCAGATCGCGCTCGATCGGCAACCCCAGCCGCCCGCGCACGGTCGCCAGTTCCTGCAGGCTGACCCAGCCCAGCTCGGGCATCCCCAGGCCCAGATCGCACAGACCGAAAGCATGGTCGTGATCGTCCGGGTCGATCTCGGTCAGCAGCCAGGTCGCGCCGGCATCCGGTGTGAACAGCTTGAGCACAGGGGCCGGATCAAAGTCCGACGTTTCGGTGGATTGCCGGCCGTTGGCCAGCAGCAGCGCACGCTGCTCGTCGGTGATGAATGCGCAGTTCATGGTGAACTCCTGAAGGATGCCGGGCGGAATTGCCCAGCCCTTCCGGGGCACGGCGCAGCGCAAGCAGTCAAGGGTCATCGACGGCCGCAGGCCGCAAGCGCCATCGGCGCGCAGCCCTTGACGGCGAGCACGCCGTGGCACGATGAAGGAAACAGCAAGCCGCCCCTCCAACGAAGGCACGGACTGGCAAGCGAAGCGCGCAGCGCCACAGGCGCGGAGAAACCCGCACCGGGCGCAGCAGAAAAAATGCGCCGCCCCCGCAAGGACGACGCACCGAAGGCTGCGCAGCGCGATCAGTTCGCCGCCGGCACCGTCATCGACTGCAACTGCTCGATCACGCCAGGCTCAACGAACACGCAAGCCTGCTCGTCCGCGATCGGCACGTTGAACAACTGCGCGAACACCGTGCGTCGCAGATGGGCCAGCCGGCCCGTCCGGTATACCTGTTCGGGCTTCATGCGCCCGCCGGCCTGCGAGCCGCTGCGCTGCGGATCGCATTCGACCAGCGCGACAAAGCCATCGTCGGACAGCTTCTGATGCTCGGGGCACAGACCCCAGCCCGTCTTCGTATGGCGCTCCATGCTGGCGCGCAGGCGCTTGTCCAGCAGGATGGTGCCGGTATCGAACGCCGTGCCGCAAACGAGGCAAACGTGCTGTTCGAGGGAAACGTGTGATTTATCGTTCATGACGATCTCCGGTTGCACGGGCGGAATTGCCCGGAACCGTCGCCCCCACGGCGTAGCGCAGCAGTCAGGGGTCGCAGACGGCCGCCAGGACGCAAGCGCGCACAAGCGCGCGCCGCCCTTGACGGCGAGAACGCCGTGATACGGTGAAGGGAACAGCAAGACCGCTCACACCCGCCCACTGCAAACACCCACCTTTAGGCAAGCGCAGCGCGCAGGCCCGGATCAGCGAGCCGGGCCGGAGGCGTCAGCCGAGTGAAGCGAGGGAACGATGAAAGCCCGAATGGGGCGAAACCCCGCAGGGGATTCGATGCGCAGCACGACAGCGCGACGACGGCACGCCGGGACGCCCGAATGCGAGGAACAGAACTACTCGCTGTCCGTCTTGCGCTGCTCGATTTGCAACCGCGCCCGCTCGGTCGCCTGCTGCAACCGCTCGCCCAGCACGGCGCGCGGTGGCAAGCTGGTCAGGTACTCGGCCACGTGGATGCCCGACTTGTCCAGTTCCAGCAGCTCGATCTGCTCGGACTTCTTGCCGGTGCAGAGGATGATCCCCAGCGGTGAGGCTTCTTCGGACTCCCGCTCGTGCAGGTCGAGCCAGCGCAGGTACAGCTCCATCTGCCCCTTGTAAGCGGCCTTGAACTCGCCGACTTTCAACTCCACTGCCACCAGCCGCCGCAGCTTGCGGTTGTAGAACAGCAGGTCGAGGTGAAAGTCGTCGCCGTCGATCTGGATGCGCTTCTGACGGGCAACGAACGTGAAGCCCACGCCCAGCTCCAGCAGGAAGGATTCCATTTCGCGGATGATCGCGGCCTCCAAGTCGCCTTCCTGCCAGGTGTCTCGCAGGCCCAGGAAATCGAGGATGTACGGGTCTCGCATGACCAGAGCGGGCGACATGCGCTGCGCATCGCGCATCCTCGCCAGCTCTTGCGCAATCGTCTCGTCCGGCTTTTGAGATAGCGCCGTGCGCTCGTACAGCATCGAGTCGATGCGCTCGCGCAGCGTCCGCACGCTCCAGCGCTCGATGTTGGCCATCTGTGCGTAGTAGTCTCGCTGGAGCGGGTCTTTCAGCGGCAGCAAGGCCACGAAATGCGACCAGCTCAATTGTCGTGACAGCGTCACGACAATTGGCTCGTCCGTGTAGGTAGCCGCGAACTGCACCATCCGGCGCAGGTTCTTGTCCGCGAAGCTGCGGCCGTAGTCCTGCACAAGCTGCGCAGCCAAGGTCGGCAGGATCTCATCACCGTATCCGGCCCGCTGACCAGCCAGCACTTCCGTGTGGATGCGCTGGCCGATGCGCCAAAACAGCAAGGTCAGCTCGGCGTTGACCGCTGACGCGGCGCGCTGCCGCGCCGCGTCGATCAGTACTCGAATGTCGCCCAGCAGCGTGGCTGGTGCCACAGATGACGCCACGGCTGCTTTGCGCCTGTTCATGCCGTGACCTCCTTCTGGTCCTGCATCAGATTCGGCGCAGCCCGCTTGGAATCAGGCGGCACGGCGCGCGTGGCGGCTTTGCGATGCCGGAATGGACGGTAGTTACCCAGGCTGGTGCGGGTCTTGTCGTCGTCCGTGACCACAGGAGACGGCTTCGGCAGCGCAGCCGGCGCATGGCCGTCGATGGCGCCCCGGCGTAGGGTGGCCACTTTCTCGGCAGCGGCACGCACCGGGTCATCCTCTGCATGGACATACGCCATGAACTGCGTGACGGTCTTGTGCGCAGTCAGCGCCATGCCGACCTTGATGGGGATACCGGAGTTGGCAATGTCGGTCGCCGCACGATGACGGATGCCGTGTGTTCCGACATGCGCTACCTCTGCGCGGCCTAAGATGCGCTTCCAGCCGTTGTAGTACGTGCTCTCGGGCAATGGCTTCTTGGCATCAAAGATGGCTGGACACACGTAAGGCGAGTTGTCGATGCGGGGCGCATTGCGCAGCAACTGGTACGCCGCCTCGCTCATCGGCTTGGACATATCGCCCGTCTTGCTGTCAGACCAGACGACCCGGCGATTCTCGAAATCCACCCAAGCCCATTCGAGCGTGCGGATTTCGGTCATCCGCGCGGAAAACTCGAATTGCAGGCGAACCGCCAGCGTCACGGTCGGATGCTCCAACCCCAGGGCATCCGCACGGTCGAGGTAAGCATAGAGCCGCCCCAGTTCCTCGTTGTTGATATACCGCGTCTCGCCGTCCTCGCGGTACTTGGGGACGTGTCGGCATGGATTGGAGCCGTCAGGCCGGTAGCCCCACACCTCGGCCATGTTGAACATCTTGCGCAAACAGGCCAGAACCCGATTGGCCGTAACGCCGATCTTTGCCTTGTCCTTCATCAGCGTGGTGATGTGCGCCCGCGTTACGTCCGGCACCTTGAGCTTGCCCAGGGTAGGCAGGATGTGGCGGTCGATGTAGCCCTGGTAGGAATCGACCGTCCGGGGCTTGTTGCGCGGCTTGGAGTATTCCTCGATGAACTGCCCGCACAGTTCCTTGACCGTCGGGGCCATGCGGGCAGCCAGCTTGGCGGCGCTGGGGTCGTCGCCCTTGCGCACGTCGGCCAGCCAGTCCTGTGCGATCGACCGCGCTTGCTCGACGGTCAGCTCGCCGAACTGGCCGATCTTCGGCTTGCGGCGCTCGCCCCAGTTCGTGCGGTACTGGAGCATGAAGACCTTGCGGCCGTGGGCGGTGACTTTGCAGAGAAAGCCGGGGACAATGGTATCCCGCAGTTCGTAATCCTTGCCGGTGACTTCTGCCGTATCGACAGCGGATTTGGTGAGTTTGATCTTAGCCATGACGCCTCCTAGTTCGAGATCGAACGCAGGAACCAGCCAGGAGCCACGGCATCAGAATGTCTGCCGCAATCGGTCTGGTCTAGGCGTAAGGCTAAACGGGACTAGCCTCTTGGAAAACCAAGCGCAGCAAGGCTCTGCGGGTTCCAGCGTGGTCTCATGCTAGTCTCGGGACTCAATCTCAAAATCCCCCGCCGCAAGGCGTGCCGGTTCGATTCCGGCCCCGGGCACCATCTAATTGTTTCAGACGGTCTCATGTCCTTTTAAAAACCCGCACGCTCCCTAGCGTGGCGGGTTTTTTGTTGTCTCAAGTCCTGTCACTTCGTACCATGACATGTCGTCATAACAACGGTATCCGTGACGGTATCCCAGAAGTACCGCGCCACAGATACCGTCACAGGTGGATCAATGGCACTGACAGACACATTCGTTAGACAAGTCAAGCACAGCGGCAAGCCGACCGGCGACAAACACACAGACGGCGATGCTATGTACCTGCGCTGGTGAAGGCAGGCGGCAAATACTGGCACATGGACTACACACACGCCAACAAGCGCAAGACGCTAGCGCTAGGCGTGTACCCGGCCGTGTCGCTGGCCAAGGCGCGCGAGCGACGCGGCGAAGCGCGCAAGCTGCTGGCGGACGGGATTGACCCTAATGAGGCCAAGCGCCAGGCGAAACAATTCAAGCTGGCAGAGGCAGCAAACACCTTTGAAGCTGTGGCGCGGAACTGGCTCGCCAAAACGGCTGCAAATCGGGCCGAAATCACACAGACCAAGGTGGCGGCATGGCTGGAGAAGGACGTGTACCCCGCCATCGGCAAGATGCCTATTTCACAACCATCGGGCCACGTGATGTTTTGGCGCTATTGCGCAAAATCGAGGCACGATCAGCCTTTGACAGTGCCCACCGCATTAAACAGGTCTCCCATCAGCCACCCCAAGTAAACAAAAAAGCGCGCTATCAAGACTACAGCGCGCTTTTTTATTTTTTGGGCTCCGTATAGGCACTGCGTAGCCACCAGTACAGGGTTTGCGCACTCTTGGGGCAGGACGGGACGTGCAGCCTTACCGGCGCTATCTGCCAGAGTTTGCATGCGCTGGTACGTGATGTGTATGCGTTGACCTCGTCCAGATGCAAAAAATGCCGCGCAGCCCTCTCGGACTCTGCGCGGCCAGGTGCTGAATCAGCGGCTGACGTCAGCTAACCTTTCGGCTTACTTCCTGCCCGGCGGCACGTCTGTGCAACTGCCGTGCGCCACTTCTGCCGCCATGCCCATGCTTTCGCCCAGCGTGGGGTGGGGATGGATGGTCTTGCCGATGTCCACCGCGTCAGCGCCCATCTCGATGGCCAGGGCAATCTCGCCGATCATGTCGCCAGCGTGGGTGCCGACGATGCCGCCGCCCAGAATCTTGCCGTGACCGTGTGCCTCGGGGCTGTCGTCAAACAGCAGCTTGGTAAAGCCTTCGTCGCGGCCGTTGGCAATGGCGCGGCCCGAGGCGGCCCAGGGGAACAGGCCCTTCCTGACCTTGATGCCCTGCGCCTTGGCCTGGTCTTCGGTCAGGCCGACCCAGGCCACTTCGGGATCGGTATAGGCCACGGACGGGATCACGCGGGCATTGAAGGCCGCGGCTGCCAGTTCCTTGTTGCCCTGCAGCTCGCCAGCGATCACCTCGGCCGCCACATGCGCTTCATGCACCGCCTTGTGCGCCAGCATGGGCTGGCCGACGATGTCGCCAATGGCGAAGATGTGCGGCACGTTGGTGCGCATCTGGATATCGACGTTGATGAAGCCGCGCTCGGTCACGGCCACGCCCGCCTTGTCGGCGGCGATCTTCTTGCCGTTGGGCGTGCGGCCCACGGCCTGCAGCACCAGGTCGTACACCTGCGGCTCGGGCACCGTCACGCCGTCCTTGGCTGGCGCAAAGCTCACCTTGATGCCCTCGGGCGTGGCCTCGGCTGCCACCGTCTTGGTGTTCAGCATGATGTTGTCAAAGCGCTTGGCATTCATCTTTTGCCACACCTTCACCAGGTCGCGGTCGGCGCCTTGCATCAAGCCGTCCATCATCTCGACCACATCCAGACGCGCGCCCAGCGTGCTGTACACCGTGCCCATTTCCAGGCCGATGATGCCGCCGCCCAGGATCAGCATGCGTTTGGGCACGCCCTGAAGCGCCAGCGCGCCGGTCGAGTCCACCACGCGCGGATCGTCGGGCATGAAGGGCAGGCGCACGGCCTGGCTGCCGGCGGCGATGATGGCGCGCTGGAAGGCGACGACCTTCTTTGTACCGGTCTTGTCCTGGCTGGTGCCGGTAGTTTCTTCCACCTCCAGGTGGTTGGCACCCACAAAGTGACCGTAGCCGCGCAGCACGGTCACCTTGCGCATCTTGGCCATGGCGGCCAGACCGCCGGTCAGCTTGGCGATGACCTTCTCTTTGTGGCCGCGCAGCATATCGACGTTGACGCTGGGCGCGCCAAAGTCGATGCCCGCTGCGGCCAGGTGACTGACTTCGTCCATCACTGCGGCCACATGCAGTAGCGCCTTGGACGGGATGCAACCCACGTTGAGGCACACGCCGCCCAGCTGGGCGTAGCGCTCGACCAGCACCACGTCCAGGCCCAGGTCGGCCGCGCGGAAGGCGGCACTGTAGCCGCCGGGGCCGCCGCCCAGCACCAGCACGTCGCACTGCACATCGGCGCTGCCGCTGAAGCTATTTGCTACGATTTGAGGAGCTGCCTGCGCTTGATTTACCTGGGCTGGAGCCGATTTTGGCTCTGGAGACGATGTAGCCGGGGCAGGGCTTGCCGGGGCCGGGGATGCGGGCGCGGATGCGGCTGGCGCAGGTGCGGCGGCGCTGTCGGCCACCTCCAGCGTCAGCAGCACCGAGCCTTCGGCGACCTTGTCGCCCAGCTTCACCTTCAGCTCCTTGACCACGCCGGCGTGGCTGCTGGGGATCTCCATGGCGGCCTTGTCGCTCTCCACGGTGACCAGGCTTTGCTCGGCGCGGATGGTGTCGCCGGGGTTGACCATCACTTCTATCACGCCCACCTCGGCGAAGTCGCCGATGTTGGGCACCTTGATGTCGATCGTTGCCATCTTTTGTCCAATCAGTTGGGCACAGAGCAAGGCACCGCCCTGCTCCGTGCCGCAAGGTTTAGAGAAGGATGCGGCGATAGTCCGCCAGCACCTGGCCCAGATAGGCATTGAAGCGCGCTGCCAGCGCGCCGTCGATCACGCGGTGGTCGTACGACAGCGACAGCGGCAGCGTCAGGCGTGGCACAAATTGCCCTCCATTCACGTTCGGATCCCACACGGGCTTCATGACGCTCTTGGACAGGCCCAGGATGGCCACTTCGGGCGCGTTGATGATGGGTGTGAAGTGCGTGCCGCCAATGCCGCCCAGCGAACTGATGGACATGCTGCCGCCCTGCATGTCGGCCGCGCCCAGCTTGCCGTCGCGCGCTTTCTTGGCCAGCTCGGACATCTCGGCGCTGATTTGCAGGATGCCCTTCTTGTCGGCGTCCTTCAGCACGGGTACCACCAGGCCATTGGGCGTGTCGGCCGCAAAGCCGATGTGAAAGTACTGCTTGTAGACCAGCGCGTCACCGTCCAGGCTGGCGTTGAACTCGGGGAACTTCTTCAGGGCCGCAACCACCGCCTTGATGACGAAGGCCAGCATGGTGACCTTGACGCCGCTCTTTTCGTTTTCCTTGTTGGTGGCCACGCGGAAGGCCTCCAGCTCGGTGATGTCGGCCTCGTCGTTGTTGGTGACGTGGGGGATCATCACCCAGTTGCGGTGCAGGTTGGCGCCGCTGATCTTCTTGATGCGCGAGAGGTCTTTGCGCTCCACGGGCCCGAACTTGGCAAAGTCCACCTTGGGCCAGGGCAGCAGATCCAGGCCCACGCCAGAGGGTGCGCTGGCGGCAGGCGCCTTGGCGGCTTGCGCCTGGGTCTGCAGGGCACCGCTCATCACCTGGCGGGTGAAGGCGGCCACGTCATCCTGCGTGATGCGGCCCTTGGGGCCTGTGCCCTTGACCTCCGCCAGGGGCACGCCCAGTTCGCGGGCAAACCTGCGCACCGACGGGCTGGCGTGCGGCAGACCCGGCGTGGGGGTGGAAGGCTGGTGTGAGGGCACGGGCACAGGCGCAGCGGCCGTTGCCGTTGCCGGCACGGGCACCACGGTCTGCGCCAGCGCGGGCGCAGCAGCGGCAGCGGCCGGCGCAGCGGCAGTGGACGCCGCGGCCGCGCCTTCGAGCAGCGCCACGAGGTCACCGATGTTGACCTTGTCGCCGATCTTCACCTTCAGCTCCTTGAGCACGCCTGCAGCAGGCGACGGGATTTCCATCGACGCCTTGTCGGACTCCACGGTGAACAGCGACTGCTCCACGCTCACCGCATCGCCGGGCTTGACCAGCAGCTCGATCACGGCGACGTCCTTGAAGTCGCCAATGTCGGGCACGCGCACCTCCAGCGTGCCACCACCGGCCGCGGGTGCTGCCGGGGCAGCGGACGTTGGCACCGGAGCGGTCGCTATATTTTGGATAGCTGCCTGCGCTTTTTCTACGTGGGCTGGAGCCTGTTCTGGCTCAGAGTCTGCTGCCACGCCTGCGACCTCCAGCACGGCAATCACGCTGCCTTGCCTGACCTTGTCGCCCAGCTGAACCTTTAGCTCCTTGACCACGCCCGCGTGGCTGGCCGGGATTTCCATCGAAGCCTTGTCGGACTCAACAGTGATCAGCGACTGCTCGACGGCCACCGTGTCGCCCACCTTGACCAGCAGCTCGATCACGCCGACTTCGTCGAAGTCGCCAATGTCGGGAACCTGAATGTTTACCAATGCCATGACTGTGTCTCCCGGTCTTCAGGCGTACAGGGGGTTGATCTTCT
>NZ_JBFWLZ010000026.1:13175-43744 GCF_050251835.1 Diaphorobacter sp.
TCGCCCACCTTGACCAGCAGCTCGATCACGCCGACTTCGTCGAAGTCGCCAATGTCGGGAACCTGAATGTTTACCAATGCCATGACTGTGTCTCCCGGTCTTCAGGCGTACAGGGGGTTGATCTTCTCGGTCTGGATGCCGTACTTGGCAATCGCCTCGGCCACCTTCTGCTTGGGCAGCTTGCCTTCTTCAGCCAGCGCGTTGAGCGCAGCCACGGTGATGTAGTGGCGGTTGACCTCGAAGTGCTCGCGCAGGCGGTAGCGGAAGTCGCTGCGGCCGAAACCGTCGGTGCCCAGCACAGTGTAGGAGCGCCCTTCGGGGATGAAGGCGCGGATCTGCTCGGCGTAGTTCTTCATGTAGTCGGTGGACGCCACCACCGGCCCCGGGCGGCTGCCCAGCTGCTGCGCCACGAAGGACGTGCGCGGCGTCTCCAGCGGGTGCAGCAGGTTCCAGCGCGCCACATCCTGGCCCTCGCGGGTCAGCTCATTGAAGCTGGTGCAACTCCACACGTCGGCCTGCACGCCCCACTCAAGAGCGAGCAGCTTTTGCGCCTCGATCGACTCGCGCAGGATGGAGCCCGAACCCAGCAGTTGCACGCGCTTGTCCCCTTCGGCACCAGCCTTGCACAGATACATGCCCTTGATGATCTGCTCCTCCGTGCCGGGCTGCAGGCCGGGCATGGCGTAGTTCTCGTTGAGCAGCGTGATGTAGTAATAGACGTTTTCCTGCTTCTCGACCATGCGCTTGAGGCCGTCTTGCATGATGACGGCGACCTCGTGCGCGAAGGTGGGGTCGTAGCTCACGCAGTTGGGGATGGTGCTGGCCAGGATGTGGCTGTGGCCGTCCTCGTGTTGCAGGCCCTCACCGTTGAGCGTGGTGCGGCCCGACGTGCCGCCCAGGATGAAGCCCCGCGCCTGCATGTCGCCAGCAGCCCAGGCAAAGTCGCCAAAGCGCTGAAAGCCGAACATCGAGTAATAGACGAAGAACGGAATCATGATGCGGTTGTTGGTGGAGTACGACGTGGCCGCCGCGATCCACGAGCACATGCCGCCCGCCTCGTTGATGCCTTCTTGCAGAATCTGGCCGGCCTTGTCCTCCTTGTAGTACATCACCTGGTCGCGGTCGACCGGGGTGTAGAGCTGGCCCAGCGGGTTGTAGATGCCGATCTGGCGAAACAGCCCTTCCATGCCGAAGGTGCGCGCCTCGTCCACCAGGATGGGCACCACGCGTGGGCCCAGGGCCTTGTCGCGCAGCAGCTGCGTCAAAAAGCGCACATAGGCCTGGGTGGTGGAGATCTCGCGCCCCTCCGCAGTCGGCTCCAGCACGGCCTTGAAAGTCTCGAGCGCCGGCACTGTGAAGCTTTCGTCGGCATGCGTGCGGCGATGCGGCAGGTAGCCGCCCAGGGCCTTGCGGCGCTCGTGCAGGTAGCGCATCTCGGGCGTGTCGTCGGCCGGTTTGTAGTAAGGCAGCTTGTCCAGCTCGCTATCGGGGATCGGGATGTTGAAGCGGTCGCGGATGTACTTGATGTCCTCGGCCGACAGCTTCTTGGTCTGGTGCACGGTGTTTTTGCCTTCGCCGGCCTTGCCCATGCCGTAACCCTTGACGGTCTTGACCAGCAAGACGGTGGGCTGGCCCTTGTGCGCGTTGGCTGCGTGGAAGGCGGCATAGACCTTTTCTGGCTCATGGCCGCCACGGCGCAGCTCCCAGACTTCCTCGTCGGTCATGTGCTCGACCAGCTTGGCCGTCTCGGGGTACTTGCCAAAGAAGTGCTGCCGCACAAAAGCGCCGTCGTTGGCCTTCATGGCCTGGTAATCGCCGTCCAGGGTTTCCATCATCAGCTGCTTGAGCTTGCCGCTCTTGTCGCGCGCCAGCAGCTCGTCCCAGCCCTTGCCCCACAGCAGCTTGATGACATGCCAGCCCGCACCGCGGAAGTCGCCCTCCAGCTCCTGGATGATCTTGCCGTTGCCGCGCACCGGGCCGTCCAGGCGCTGCAGGTTGCAGTTGATGACGAAGATCAGGTTGTCCAGGTTCTCGCGCGCGGCCAGGCTGATCGCGCCCTTGCTCTCGGGCTCGTCCATCTCGCCGTCGCCCAGGAAGATCCAGACCTTGCGGTTTTCGGTGTTGGCGATGCCGCGGGCATGCAGGTACTTGAGAAAGCGCGCCTGATAAATGGCCATCATCGGCCCCAGGCCCATCGACACGGTGGGAAACTGCCAGAAGCCGGGCATCAGCTTGGGGTGGGGGTAGCTGGACAGACCCTGGCCGCCAACCTCTTGGCGAAAGCTCTCCAGCTGCTCTTCGGTGATGCGCCCTTCCAGGTAAGCGCGCGCGTAGATGCCCGGGGCGCTGTGGCCCTGGAAGTAGATGCAGTCGCCGCCGTGGTTTTCACTTTCGGCATGCCAGAAGTGGTTGAAGCCCGCGCCCCACATGCTGGCCAGCGAGGCAAACGAGCCGATATGGCCGCCCAGATCGCCGCCGTCGGGCGGATTGAGGCGATTGGCACGCACCACCATGGCCATGGCGTTCCAGCGCATGTAGGCGCGCAGGCGCTTTTCGATGGCGATGTTGCCCGGGCATCGGGCTTCCTGGGTTGGCTCGATGGTATTGACGTAGCCGGTATTGGCCGAGAAAGGCAGGTCAATGCTGCTCTGGCGCGCCTGCTCCAGCAATTGCTCCAGAAGGAAGTGGGCGCGCTCGGGTCCTTCTTTCTCGATGACGGCGGACAAGGCATCCAGCCACTCGCGGGTTTCTTGCTGATCGGTGTCAATCAGGTGGGTGAAATTGGTCGATTCGGACATGCCCGGTCTCCTTTGGATTCAATGTGATTTAGTGTGATTCAGTGTGAATTACGCAATTCTTGCGGCAAGTTTCGCATAGTTTTTTTTAAATTCCGAATGATGCTTTTTAATATCTTATTATGAAATTTTGCTGCAAATGCACAATATTTCTTTAGATGAAATGTGCAGTGCAGCCCCTTAAACTTCGCGCCATGGACTCTCCCATTCCCTCCCCTGCACCACCCGAATCCGGCACAAAACCAACCAGCCGGTGGTGGCGTACATGGTGGCGCAATCTCTCGCCCACACGCCAGGATCGCTTTGCCGCGCTGGCGCCCCTGGCGTCGGTGCTGATGTTCCTGGCCGCCATCGTGGCGTCTTTCTGGTATCTGCGCACCGAGGAAATGGATCGCGAGAGGGAGGCCCTCAAACGCGACGTGGAATACGCCCAGCAGCGCGTGCGCCTGCGCCTGCTGGAGCGCCAGGAGCAAGTCATGCGCATTGCGCGCGATCTGTCCAACCAGGATCTGGAGCGCGCAGACTTTGTCAGTCGCGCTGAGGCACTCATCAACCAGTACCCCGAGCTGCAGTCCATCACCTGGATTGACGAGCGCCGCCGCATACGCGCCAGCCACGCCGCGCCGACGGTGGCCAGCAGCCAGTTACGCGTCAGTGGCGAGATGCTCAAGCCCGGCGATACAGCCGACCTTTTCAGCCTGGTGCGCGACCTGCAGCAGCCCATATACGGGCAGCCCGCTGCCCGCCCCGGCGAAATGGTGCCGCTGCTGCAATTGCAGGTGCCGCTGTCGCCGCAAGGCAGGTTCGGCGGCGTGGCACTGGCCGAATACTCCACCGACAGCCTGCTGCGCTACGGCACACCGACCGAAGTGCTGGCGCGCTACGCCGTCACGCTGCGCGACGGCAACGGACAAACACTGGCCGGCACCCCGCTGCCCCCCCGCAAAAATGCCCTGCTACCCTGGACTACCAAGGCCAATGCCTATGAGGTTCCCGTTTCTCCCGTGGGCAATGGGCTGCTGCTGCGCGCCCAGGCCTACCGCACCTCGCCCGGCCTGGTAGGCAGCGCCCTGTTCTGGCTGGTGGGCGCGCTCAGCGTCATGACTGCGTGGATGCTCATCGCCACCTGGCGACACACGCGCCGGCGGCTGCAGGTGCAGCAGGCGCTGGTCGCCGAGACCAACTTTCGCCGGGCAATGGAAAACTCGGTGCTCACCGGCATGCGCGCGCTGGATCTGGAAGGCCGCATCACCTACGTGAACGCCGCGTTCTGCCAGATGACGGGCTGGACCGAGGCCGAGCTGGTCGGACAGACACCGCCCTACAGCTACTGGCCCGAGGATGAATACGAGTCGCTGCACGCCAATTTGCGCGACGAGCTGGCTGGCAAAACCCTGCCAGGCGGGCTGCAGGTGCGCGTGCGCCGCAAGAGCGGCACGCTGTTCGATGCCCGCCTGTATGTGTCGCCGCTCATCGACGCGCACGGGCAGCAGACAGGCTGGATGACCTCGATGACAGACATCACAGAGCCCAACCGCATCCGCGAGCAACTCACCGCATCGCACGAGCGCTTTACCATCGTCCTGGAAGCGCTGGATGCGTCTGTTTCGGTGGCCCCACTGGGCAGCCAGGAGCTTCTGTTTGCCAACCGCCTGTACCGGCAGTGGTTCGGCTCGCAAACCACCGGCCACCTGCAGCTGGTGGCGCAGGCTGGCGTGCTGCCCTCGACCGAGTCACGCAGCATGGACGACGAAGACAGTCTGATGGGTCTGCCCACAGACACCCTGACCAGCGCCCGCTCCGAAAACGCCGAGATCTACCTGCCCGAGCTGGGCAAATGGCTGGAGGTGCGCTCGCGCTATCTGAACTGGGTGGACGGGCGCCTGGCGCAGATGGTGATCGCCACCGACATCACACAACGGCGCGTTGCCGAAGAACAGGCCGCGCGCCAGGCCGAGCGAGCCCAGTCGGTCAGCCGCCTCATCACCATGGGCGAGATGGCCTCCAGCGTGGCCCACGAGCTCAACCAGCCGCTCACGGCGATCAGCAACTACTGCAGCGGCATGGTCTCGCGCATCCAGAGCGGCCAGATCAGCGAAGAAGCGCTGCTGACGGCGCTGCAGAAAACCGCCCACCAGGCGCAGCGCGCAGGCCAGATCATCCAGCGCATCCGCGCCTTCGTGAAGAAAAGCGAACCCAACCGCACCCTGGCCAACGTGCATGAGATGGTCAGCGAAGCCATAGAGCTGGCCGACATCGAGCTGCGCCGCCACAACGTGCGCCTGACGCACTACGTCGCCGCCCGCCTGCCGCCGGTCATGGCCGATGCCATCCTGATTGAGCAGGTGCTCGTCAACCTGATGAAAAACAGCGCCGAATCCATAGCCCAGGCCCATCGCCCGCCCGCCGGGCGCAGCGTGGAGCTGCGCGTGGTGCCGCGGCAGGTGGACGCCAGCGAAGTGATCGAGTTCACCGTGCAAGACACAGGCAAGGGCCTTGCCCCCGAAGTGCTGGCTCACCTGTTCGAGGCCTTCTTTTCCACCAAGAGCGAGGGCATGGGCATAGGCCTGAATCTGTGTCGCAGCATCGTCGAATCGCACCAGGGCCGCATGCACGCCGAGAACATCTACAATGGAACGGAGGTCATCGGTTGCCGTTTCTCTTTCTGGCTTCCGCTCGCCAATGCTGCAGACAACACTATCAAAACTGCAGCAACGTCAACGCCAAGGACTAATGCATGAGTTTGATTCCAAAAAAGGGGACCGTCTATGTGGTGGACGACGACGAAGCCGTTCGCGACTCGCTTCAATGGCTGCTGGAGGGCAAGGATTACCGGGTGCGCTGCTTTGATTCCGCCGAATCCTTCCTGGCCCGCTACGACCCCCGCGAGGTGGCCTGCCTGATCGTAGATATCCGAATGGGTGGCATGACCGGCCTGGAGTTGCAAGACAAGCTGATGGAGCGCAAGTCACCCCTGCCCATCGTGTTCATCACCGGCCATGGCGATGTCCCGATGGCCGTCAACACCATGAAGAAGGGAGCCCTGGACTTCATCCAGAAACCCTTCAATGAAGAAGAGCTGTTGTCCGTGGTCGAGCGCATGCTGGATCGCGCCCGCGAGGCTTTTGCCGACCACCAGCAAGCCGCCAGCCGCGATGCGCTGATGTCCAAGCTCACCGGCCGCGAGGCGCAGGTACTCGAGCGCATCGTCGCTGGCCGCCTCAACAAGCAGATCGCCGACGACCTGGGCATCAGCATCAAGACGGTGGAGGCGCACCGCGCCAACATTATGGAAAAGCTGGGCGCCAACACCGTGGCCGACCTGCTCAAGATTGCCCTGGGGCAAACTCCCACCAAGGTCTGATCGCTTCAATTTTCATAGCTGCCTGCGCATATTCCATAAGCGCCAGGCAGCTTTTTCATTTGTATCGTGGATTCACCAATGACAGCCCAACTGATCGACGGCAACGCCCTCTCGCGCCAACTGCGCACCGAAGTCGCCCAGCGCACCACTGCGCTAAAAGCCCGCGGCATCACCCCCGGCCTGGCCGTGGTGCTCGTGGGAGACAACCCGGCCAGCCAGGTCTATGTGCGCAACAAGGTCAAGGCGTGCGAAGAAGTGGGCTTTCATTCGGTACTGGAAAAGTACGACGCCACGCTGACTGAAGAGCAGTTGCTGGCACGCGTGGAGGCGCTGAACAACGACCCCAGCATTCACGGCATCCTGGTGCAACTGCCCCTGCCCAAGCACATTGACGACCACAAAGTCATCGAAGCCATCTCGCCTCTGAAGGATGTGGATGGTTTCCATGTGGCCAGCGCCGGCGCGCTGATGGTGGGCGAAGTGGGCTTCAAGGCCTGCACGCCCTACGGCTGCATGAAGATGCTCGAATCCATAGGCATGAAAGACCTGCGCGGCAAGCATGCGGTGGTGATTGGCCGCAGCAACATCGTCGGCAAGCCCATGGCCATGATGCTGCTGACGGCCAACGCCACCGTCACCGTCTGCCACAGCGGCACGGCTGACCTGGGTGCCATGACGCGCCAGGCAGACGTGGTGGTCGCCGCCGTGGGCAAGCGCAACGTGCTAACGGCCGACATGGTCAAGCCCGGCGCCGTGGTGATCGACGTGGGCATGAACCGCAACGACGAAGGCAAGCTGTGCGGCGACGTGGACTTTGAAGGCGTCAGGCAGGTGGCCGGCTGGATCACACCCGTGCCCGGCGGGGTGGGCCCCATGACCATCACCATGCTGCTGGTCAACACGCTGGAGGCGGCTGAGCGCCTGGCTTGAACCAACCCGTCCCAACGCCATCTATCACCGCATGAGCAATCCCCTCCTCGACTTCTCAGGCCACATCCCCTTCGACCGCATCAATCCCGCCGACGTAGCCCCGGCCGTGGACGTGCTGCTGCAACGCGCGGACACCGCGCTGGAGACCGTCACCCGGCCCGACTTCCCCGCGCGCTGGGACGCGATCGCCCGCGTGCTGGACGTCGCCACCGAAGAACTGGGCCGCGCCTGGGGCGCCGTAAGCCACCTCAACAGCGTGGCCGACACTCCCGAGCTGCGCGCCGCCTACAACGAGGCACTGCCGCGCATCACCGATTTCTGGACCCGCCTGGGCGCCGACGAGCGTCTGTACGCCAAGTACAAGGCAATCGACCCCGCCACGCTCAACCCCGAGCAGCGACGGGCGCACAGCAACGCGATACGCAACTTCGTGCTGTCGGGCGCCGAGCTGCAGGGGGCAGCCAAGGAACGCTTTGCCGCTATCCAGGAACGCCAGGCCGAACTGCAGCAAAAGTTCAGCGAAAACGCCCTGGACGCGACCGACGCGTTCGCCTACTACGCCACGGACGATGAAATCGACGGCCTGCCCGCCGACGTGCAGAACGCCGCCCGCGCCGCGGCCCAGGCCGAGGGCAAGGACGGCTACAAGCTCACGCTGAAGATGCCGTGCTACCTGCCGGTCATGCAGTTCGCTACCAGCAGCGCACTGCGCGAAACACTCTACCGCGCCTACGTCACGCGCGCCTCCGACCAGGCCAGTGGTGACGCTGCGCGCTTCGACAACACCGCCGTGATGGCCGAAATCCTCGCTCTGCGCAGGGAAGAGGCGCAACTGCTGGGCTACGCCAATTTCGGCCAGGTGTCACTCGTGCCCAAGATGGCCCAGTCGCCCGAGCAGGTCATCCACTTCCTGCGGGATCTGGCGCACCGCGCCCGGCCCTTTGCCGAGAAGGACGTGGCCGATCTGCGAGCCTTTGCCGCAGAAGCTCTGGGCCTGGCCACCCCCCAGTCCTGGGACTGGCCCTACATCTCCGAGAAGCTCAAGGAAGCGCGCTACGCCTTCAGCGAGCAAGAGGTCAAGCAGTACTTCACGGCGCCCAAGGTGCTCGCCGGGCTGTTCAAGATCGTCGAGACGCTGTTCGAGGTGGCCATCCGCCGCGACACCGCACCCGTGTGGAACAACGCCGTGGAGTTTTACCGCATCGAGCGCGGCGGTCAGCTGGTGGGCCAGTTCTACTTGGACCAACCCGCTCGCCAGGGCAAGCGCGGCGGGGCGTGGATGGACGACGCCCGCGCACGCTGGCTGCGCCCCGACACGGGCCAGCTTCAGACGCCCGTGGCGCATCTGGTGTGCAACTTTGCCGACGGAGTTGATGGAGCGCCCGCGCTGCTCACGCACGACGACGTGATCACCCTGTTCCACGAATTCGGCCATGGCCTGCACCACATGCTGACCCAGGTGAACGAGCGCGACGTGTCCGGCATCAGCGGCGTGGAGTGGGACGCCGTGGAATTGCCCAGCCAGTTCATGGAGAACTTCTGCTGGGAATGGGAAGTGCTGCGCCACATGACCGCCCATGTGGACACTGGCGAGCCACTGCCGCGCCCGCTGTTCGACAAGATGATCGCGGCCAAAAACTTCCAGTCAGGAATGGCCACACTGCGCCAAATCGAATTCGCGCTCTTCGACATGCTGCTGCACACCGAGCATGACCCGCAAGGCGACCTGCTGGCGTTGCTGGATCGCGTGCGCGATGAAGTGGCCGTGCTCAAGCCACCCACGTTCAGCCGCACGGCCCACACGTTCAGCCACATCTTCGCAGGCGGCTACGCCGCCGGCTACTACAGCTACAAGTGGGCGGAAGTGCTCAGCGCCGACGCTTATGCCGCGTTCGAGGAAACCGCCAGTGCCAACGGCGAGCCCAGCCTGGAGACCGGCCGGCGCTACCGCCAGGCCATCCTGGAAGCGGGCGGCAGCCGCCCGGCCATGGACTCTTTCAAAGCCTTCCGGGGCCGCGAGCCCACGCTGGATGCACTGCTGCGACACCAAGGCATGACCTCCTGAAAACATGGCTGCGGGCGTCAGCCCCTTGGTGGGCAATAGGCTTTCTCATACCGCACCAGTCATCACAGGACAGACGCTTGCAGCTATGATTTTTGCCACATCACAGCCAAGAGGAAACCGCATGTCTATCCTTCGCACCGCTGCCGCCCTTGCCGCCACCTGCGCTGCAGCCACCGTGCTGCCCCCTGCTGCGCAAGCCCAGCATGTGTACCGCATCGTCGGGCCGGACGGCAAGGTGACCTTTTCAGATCGTGCCCCCGCCGCGGGCGCTGAGGGCAAGGTCATCAGCGGTGGGCCACGCAGCGCCAGTGGCCTGGAGACCCTGCCTTACCAGTTGCGACAAACGGCCACACGCTTTCCCGTGACGCTGTACACCAGCAGCGATTGCGTACCCTGCAACAGTGCACGCAACCTGCTTGTCAATCGCGGCATTCCGTTTACCGAACGCACGATCACCAGCAACGAAGACCTGGACGCCCTCAAGCGCCTGAGCGGAGTGACTAGCGTGCCCTTCGGCACCATTGGTGCGCAGCACTTGCAGGGTTTTTCTGACGCCCAGTGGACCCAATACCTGGATGCGGCTGGCTACCCACAGCAATCGCAGTTGCCGCGCAACTACCAGGCGCCCGCCCCCACGCCTTTGGTGTCCGGCAAACCTCCAACACCTGCTGCTGAACCTGCGCCCCCGCCGCGTCCGGCAGCCCCACCCGTCGTCGACGGCCCCACGCCCAACAATCCGGCAGGTATCCGTTTTTGAGGCACCCGCACCTAAGCTGAAACAACAAGGCCACCTCTAGGGTGGCCTTGTTGTTGCACTACACCGGCAGCACCGGTGCAGCCCCTATCACTGGCTGAGGTCGATGCGATAGACCGTGTAAGCGCCGGTGCCGTTATTGACGCCGGTGTCGTCTGCCTTTTCAACGCTGATGTTGGTCAGACCGGAGGCCCGAGCCAAGTCCAGTTCGTCCTTGCCCGACTTGAACAGCACCTTGCCTGCGGTGGCCACCTTGGCAAAGCGCCAGCTACGATCCGAGCCGTTGGCCACGCGGGTCATATCCTTTTTGGTCTTGACGTAGTTCAGCACCACTTCACGATTGGCATCGGGGGATGCCCAGATGATGTCGAACTTCTTGCCGGTGCCCAGGATGTAAGGCGCGCTGGCGTTGGCACGATAGTTGTTGGTGGCAATGATGAACTCCTGCGCAGGGTTCATCGGTTGACCTTTGTACGTCAGGTTCTTGATGCGCTCTTCACCCGCTACCGGCTTATTGACGTTGTACTTGGGCTTGGTCACGTCGATCTCGTAGCTGATGTCCGGCGTGGTGAACACGTCGTAGTTGTAGCCCGGGAACGACGAGCCAGGCTGCACGCCGGTCTTGCTGTCGTTGATGAGCCACTGGTCTGCCGTCTTCGCCGGGTCGATCTGGTTGAAACGGTTTGCCGCATTTTCCAGCCACAGCTTGATCTGGGCACCCGTCACCTTCACCGCGTTGACGGTGTTGTTGTCGTACAGGTACAGGTCAGCGGCATTGGCAACGGTCATCGTGCCAGCCTTCACGTCGGTGTAGTCGGTACTGCTCTGGTAACCGGCCTTGAACGGCGCAGTGACCGACAGAACTGGCAGGCTCGCGTACTGCGGCAGGTTGTTCTTGACGTAGTTGGCCACATGCTCCTGCTGCGCCTGGTTGACGATCTGCAGGGCCGTCACATCGCCCACGTCGGCAAACATGGAGCTCAGGCGGAAGTCCGTGTTGCCCACGGGCGACTGCACGTACGCACGCGTCTTGTCGTGCAGCTCCTGCACCGCCTGCACCACGGCCGAGTCAGATGCCACGTATGTGTTGGGGTTGCTGCCCGTCTGCGTGGTGCGCACCTGAACGTCGGTCTTCGCGGTATCCACCGACCACTTCTTGGCCGCGCCATCCCACTTGAGCGAGTAGCTGATCACGCCCAGCGCCTTGCCCCACGAGCTGGCCATCACGGCCGGCACGCCATTGAGGGTGCCCTTGGCGTTGTCCGCACCTTCAAACTTGTAGGCCGGGTTGGCCCCGCGGTCGGGGAATGTATTGTGCTCGTGGCCCATCACGATGCCATCGATACCCTTCACATCCTTGGTGATGTAGTAGCCAGGGTTCTCCATGTTGGCAAAGTAGCCATTGGCGCTCATGCCGCCGTGCAGCAGCACGAAAACCAGGTCGGCCCCCTTGGCGCGCACTTCGGGCACATACTTGGCGACCGTATCGCGGCCATCCTGGGTGCTGACTTTACCGTCCAGCTTGTCCTTGTCCCAGTTCAGGATGCCAGGCGTAGTGATACCGATGACACCAATCTTGATCGGCAGCGTGACGGTCTTGCCATCGGCCTGCGTGGCCGTCAGGTTGCGCTCCAGGATGACGTAAGGGTCGATCAGTGGCTTGCCGGTTTTCAGGCTGGTGACGTTGGCAGTCACGATTGGAAAGCCCGGGCCCTTGTCCTTGGAGCCGATCTTGGGATCCACTCCGTCCACATCCAGACCACCGCCGAGAATCTGGCTGAGGTAGGGCAGGCCGAAGTTGAATTCGTGGTTGCCCAGTACACCCGCGTCGTACTTCAGCGAGGCCATGGCTTTGTACATGGTCAGCTGCTGGGTGGCAGGCAGCGGGGCGACCATCGCTTCGTAAGTGCCCAGCACCGAGCCCTGAATGGTGTCGCCGTTGTCCACCAAAAGGGTGTTGGAGAATTCGCTGCGTGCCTTGTGGATCAGCGTGGCGGTGCGCTCCAGGCCCAGGGAGTTGTCGTCCCGATTGGAGTAGTAGTTGAAGCTGCGCACGTAGTAGTGCAGGTCGGTCGTCTCCAGCAGTGCCAGTTGCGCGGTTGCGTTTTGCGCAACCGGAGCGGGCGCCGGTGCCGGCGCCGGCGCCGGTACGGAGTTGTCGTCATCATTTCCTCCGCAGGCCGTCAAGGCCAGCAGAGCGCTGATCAGCAGCAGATTGCGCGGAGCGCTGGGGAAACCACGCTTTGTTAATGAATCACGAGGCACGGCCGGTTCCTTCTCGGTTTATGAAAAGGCCGGATTGTTCTCGTGGGCTTTGACAAAGGCGTGACTGCCATTCGGCGCAGGCGAGTTGCGCCTCAAAGACAACACCTCCGCACCTGGCCGTTGGCCTGCCGAAAGCCGCCAAGCGGTCGGCCTATGCCGATGAAATTTCAGTACGTCAGGGTCTTCACGCCCTGCCTCGTGCCCAGCAGACAGACGCTGGCCTTGTGGTGCGCAAAAACACCCACGGTGACCACGCCGGGCCACTGGTTCACCTCAGATTCAAGCGCCAGCGGATCGGTGATGCGCAGGCCGCGCACATCCAGGATGTGCTGGCCGTTGTCGGTCACCAGCGGCCGACCGTCCTTCAGGCGCAGCGTAGCCTGACCACCCAGCAGTTCGAAACGCCGCGCGATGTGAGCTGCGGCCATCGGAATCACCTCCACGGGCAACGGGAACGCACCCAGCACATCCACCCGCTTGGACTCGTCGGCGATGCAGACAAAGTTGTGCGCCAGCGCCGCCACGATTTTCTCGCGCGTGAGAGCCGCGCCGCCGCCCTTGACCATGTAGCCGCGGCCATCGATCTCATCGGCGCCATCGATGTACACAGACAGCGAGCGCACCTGGTTGGCGTCCAGCACGGGAATACCCAAAGCCTTGAGCCGTACGGTGCTGGCCTCGGAGCTGGAAACCGCGCCGCGGATGCTGTCCTTGATGGACGCCAGCGCCTCAATGAACTTGTTGACCGTGGAGCCAGTCCCCACGCCCACCAGTTCGCCAGGCACCACGTATTGCAGCGCGGCCTGGCCGACCAGGGTCTTGAGTTCGTCTTGGGAAAGTGGGGTAGATGCAGTCATGAGGGAAAATCCGGAAAGATTTCTGAATTATCCCCATGTCTCTCCTGCCCTACGCCCTCACCCGCCCCTTTCTCTTCGGCCTGAATGCCGAAACCGCCCACGAACTGACCATGCAGCTGCTTGAGCGCGGTCAGCGCACTCCGCTGCAATGGGCCTGGTGCGGCGAAACCGTGAACGACCCCATCGAACTGGCAGGCCTGCGCTTTCCCAACCGCGTGGGCATGGCCGCAGGGCTGGACAAGAACGCGCGCTGCATCGACGCGCTGGCCGCTATGGGTTTCGGTTTTGTCGAGGTGGGAACTGTCACACCCCGCCCCCAGCCGGGCAATCCCAAACCGCGCATGTTCCGCCTGCCCGAGGCACGTGCGCTGATTAATCGGCTGGGCTTCAACAACGAAGGGCTGGATACCTTTGTCGCCAATGTGCAGCGCTCCCGCGTCCGTACGCAGAACCACGGTAGCAGCCAATTGTTGCTGGGTCTGAACATCGGCAAGAACGCAGCAACCCCCATTGAAGACGCCACGCGCGACTACCTTACTTGCCTGGACGGCGTCTATCCGCACGCGGACTACGTCGCCGTGAACATCAGCTCGCCCAATACGCAGAACCTGCGCAGCCTTCAAAGCGATGCGGCGCTGGACGGTCTGCTGGGCGCCATTGCGGAGCACCGCGAACAGCTCGCCAGCGCTCAAGGCCGCCGCGTGCCCCTTTTCGTGAAAATTGCACCCGATCTGGACGAAGCGCAGATCGCCGTGATCGCTGCGACGCTGCAGCGCCAAGGCATGGATGGGGTGATTGCCACCAACACCACTATCAGCCGTTCTGCAGTGCAGGGAATGCGCCATGCCGAAGAAACAGGGGGCCTGAGCGGCGCTCCGGTGCTGGAAGCCAGCAACGCCGTGATCCGCCAACTGCGCGCCGCCTTGGGGCCGGCCTTTCCGATCATCGGGGTGGGTGGAGTCATGAGCGCCGAGGACGCGGTGGGCAAAATCCGTGCAGGCGCCGATGTGGTGCAAATCTATACCGGCCTGATTTACGAAGGACCCGCCCTGGTAGGCCAGGTAGCGCGCGCCATCAAGGCCATGCGCCAAGCCTAGACGCAGTGCGCGTGGCGCAGGACGCGGCCTAACGCCCCCCAAGCGCAAACCCTGCGCTAGCCGCGCCGCATGCGCACCAGCAGCGGCACCAGAAGTCCGGCCCAGCGAATCACGCGATTGGGGCCTGCCAGCGCCAGCGCAACGCCTGCCACAGCCACCACTGCCACGGGGTGCAGGCGCGCAAAGGTGATCAACCGCGCAGTCAAGGGCGCATCGGGCTCCACGCGCTCTTGCGTGGCTGCATGAGCGTGCGCCTGGCGCATGGCTGCGCTGCGCGCGCGCCTGCGCTCTCGCTGCACCAGGATTCGGTCAAGCACCTTTTGCTGCTGCGGCGTGGGCACAGGCAAAGGCGCCCCGGAATGCAAAGGGGTCATGATTACAGGTGCTCCTTGATTGAGCGCCAGTCCTGGGACAGTTCCCGGCGCGTGAGCGCGAAGGCGTTACCGGCCTTACGACCAATGGATAAAAGGGCCGCCAGCACCACGCCGCACGCCAGCAACCAGCTGCCTGCCAGAAGCCAGGCTACCAAAACACGCTGGGGTGTGTCCCAGAACTGCACCAGCACGGCCACCGACAGCAGCAACAGGGCTACCACGCTCAGCGCACCGAACAGGATGAGCAGTACCAGCAACTGCGCCAGTCGGCGCTTTTGGTCAGCCCATTCAAGGTGCGCCAGCTCAAGGCGGTCTTCAGCCGCAATCGCACCCTCGATGAGGGTGGCGCGCCAGCGCGCAGCCCACCCTTCAAGCCCCAACAGCGCAAACCAGTTCATTCGCCCCTTTCTTCGCAGCCGGTGCACGGCGCAGCGTTCAATCGCAAACCCGACAGTTCCTCAGGTCTTAGCGACGAGCCAGCAAAAAGCCGACCAACGCCCCCACAGCCAACGCTGCGCTGGCGACGCGCCAGGGTTCGTCGTGGGCATAGCGGTCTGCGGCACGGGCGGCGTCGCGGGCCTGGTCTGCTGCGTCCTGCGCCGCACGCACGGCAGCATCACGCACCGTGTGAATGCCGTCGTCGAGGCGCTGGCGCAGTTGCTTGATCTCTGGAATGCCGTCCAGATCCTTGCTGGCCAGCAGCCCGCGTAGATCACTGACCAGCTTTTCGAGTTCATTCTGGGTCTTGGAAACGGTTTCGGATGCGGAGATCATGAGAAAGCCTTTCGGAGGAGTTAACGATGTCGAGATGCCTTTCATGCTGGCATCCACACATAATCCATCTTAGCCCAGCCAGACTGTTTCAGCGAACAGGCCACCGCCGAAGTGCAGCTCTGGCGTGCGATGCATGCGCCGTCAGTACGAATCGTCTGACTCGCGCAACAGCGCCGCGACATACTCGCCAATCGCCAGTGCGCCAGTCAACCCCGGCGACTCAATACCAAACAAATTGACCAGCCCGGCCACGCCATGCTGTCTCGGGCCCTGGATGACAAAATCCGCCGCGGGCTCATGCGGCCCATGTATCTTGGGACGTATGCCCGCATAACCCGCAGCCAGGGCGCCGTCACGCAAGCCCGGCCAGTACTTGCGTACCTCTGCATAAAAACCCTGGGCGCGGGCCTGATCCACCATCAGATCATCAGGGCTGTCCACCCATTGCACGTCCGGTCCAAATTTGGCCTGGCCCGCCAGATCCAGCGTCAGATGCACGCCCAGGCCCGCCGCCTCAGGTACGGGGTAAATCAATCGGCTGAAGGGTGCGCGACCCGACAAAGTGAAATAGTTGCCCTTGGCATACGCCGCTCGCGGCACATGTGAGCCGCCCAGCCCGGCAAAGCACCGCGCCAAGTCTGGCGCATACAAGCCGGCCGCATTCACCACCGTGCGCGCGCTGATGCGGGTGCCGTCCAGCGCTTCCAAATGTATGGCTTTTGGCGTGCACTGTGCCCTGACCAGAGTCGAATGGAGCGCCACCAAGCCACCCGCATTTTCCAGATCGCCTTGCAGCGCCAGCATGAACGCATGGCTGTCCACAATGCCCGTGCTGGGCGACAGCAGCGCGGCCACGCATTGCAGTTCGGGCTCCAGGGCCCTGGCCTCGTCGCGTGTCAACCACCGCAGGTCATCCACTCCGTTGGCGGCTGCGCTCGCTTGGATGCGGGCCAGTTGTGCCTGCTGCTGGGGCGACGTGGCCACGATGAGCTTGCCGCAACGGCGATGCGGCAGGCTGCGTTCGGCGCAGTAGTCATACAGCATGGCCTTGCCCTGTACACACAGCCGCGCCTTAAGTGAGCCCTGCGGATAGTAGATGCCAGCGTGGATGACCTCACTGTTGCGCGCACTGGTCTGGGTGCCGATGGCGTTGGCCGCTTCCAGCACCAGCACCTCGTGCCCATCCAGCGCCAGAGCGCGCGCCACAGCCAAACCCACCACGCCCGCGCCGACAACGACGCAATCCACCTTGTCACCCATGGCCCGCTCTCCATCCAGTTTTTTCCGCCAGCCGAGACATGCCCCATGCAAAAAACCCCTTGCACGCAACGCCTGCAAGGGGTTTTATATGGTGGGTGATACATGGATCGAACATGTGACCCCTGCCGTGTGAAGGCAGTGCTCTACCGCTGAGCTAATCACCCAAAGCTTTGACCCTACAGGCCAAAACTCTTGAAAAATGGTGGGTGATACATGGATCGAACATGTGACCCCTGCCGTGTGAAGGCAGTGCTCTACCGCTGAGCTAATCACCCGTGTCGTCTTCGCGACAGCCCGCAATTATGGCATAGCTTTTGGGGCGTCTGACAGGGTTCGCCAAATAGTTTTGCCTGCGCTGGATTTGTCGATCTGCGCCAGCAAAGCCTCGTGCTCGGCCAGCTCCTGGTCGTTGGCGGCAATAACGGGCAGTGCCAGGCGGCTCAGATCCACGACGGCTGCCTTCACGCCACCTTCGCCTGTGGGCAAGTCGTCCAGGATCAGCAGCGCCTCCTGACCACGCGTCATGTTGATATAGACATCGGCCAGCAACTGCGCGTCCAGCAGCGCACCGTGCAGCGTGCGGCCCGAGTTGTCCACCTCCAGACGGTCGCACAAGGCGTCCAGCGAGTTGCGCTTGCCCGGAAACATTTCCTTGGCCATGGCCAGGGTGTCAACAATGCCGCTCACATGGGTGGCCAGCGGTGCCAGGCCGACCAGTTCCAGCTCTTTGTCCAGAAAGCCCACGTCGAAGCTGGCGTTATGGATGATGAGCTCGGCCCCCTGCAGGTAGCGCAGGATGTCCTGCGCACAGTCGGCAAACTTGGGCTTGTCGCGCAGGAATTCATTGCTGATTCCGTGCACCCTCAGCGCGTCCTCGTGGCTGTCGCGCTCGGGGTTCAGGTACAGGTGCAGATCATTACCGGTGAGCTTGCGGCCCAGCAACTCAACGCACCCCAGCTCGATGATGCGGTCGCCGTTGTCGGCAGACAGGCCGGTGGTTTCCGTGTCCAGAACAATCTGCCGGATCATCAATGGTTCTCCCGGGCGTGGTTGATGGTGTATTTGGGGATTTCCACCGTCACATCACTGTGCGCCAGGATGGCCTGGCACGACAGGCGCGACTGCGGCTCCAGGCCCCAGGCACGATCCAGCAGATCCTCTTCTTCTTCCCCTGGTGCGTTGAGCGACTCATAGCCGCGGCGCACGATCACATGGCAGGTGGTGCAGGCGCAGCTCATGTCGCATGCGTGCTCGATCTGGATATCGTTATCCAGTAGCGCCTCGCAGATCGAGGTGCCCGCGGGCGCAGTGATTTCGGCACCCTCAGGGCAATATTCGTGGTGTGGAAGTATTTTGATGACGGGCATGGCGACCAGGTTCGGGAAAGTAGGAAATAGGTGTCGCGCTCACAGCGATGCGACGTTCTTGCCGGCCAGTGCATCGCGTATGCCGCGGTTCATGCGCTGGGCGGCAAAAGCCTCGGTGCCTTTGGCCAACGCGCTGGTTGCAGCCTCTACGGCCGCTGCGTCGTGGCCAGCTTCCAGCGTGTGCCGCAATGCCTGCATCAAGGCTTCAACGGCAGCACGCTCGGCAGACGAGAGCACGTCGCCGTCCGCATCCAGCGCACTTTGCGTGGCGATCAACAGGCGGTCGGCATCGACGCGCGCCTCGACCAGCGCGCGGGCCTGCATGTCTTGTTGCGCAGTGGCAAAACCGTCTTGCAGCATGCGGGCGATCTGCTCGTCGCTCAGACCATACGTGGGCTTGACGTCGATGCGCGCCTCCACGCCGCTGCTTTGCTCGCGCGCGCTCACGCTCAGCAGGCCGTCGGCGTCCACGGTGAAGGTGACGCGGATGCGCGCCGCGCCCGCCGCCATGGGTGGGATGCCGCGCAGCTCGAAGCGCGCCAGGCTGCGGCAGTCCTGCACCAGGTCGCGCTCGCCCTGCACCACATGAATGGCCAGCGCCGTCTGCCCGTCCTTGTAGGTGGTGAAGTCCTGCGCCTTGGCGGTGGGGATAGTCTCGTTGCGCCCGATGATGCGCTCGACCAGACCGCCCATGGTCTCAATGCCCAGCGACAGCGGAATCACGTCCAGCAGCAGCAGGTCGCCCGCCGCGTTGTTGCCCGCCAGCTGGTTGGCCTGGATGGCGGCGCCCAGAGCCACGACCTCGTCGGGGTTCAGGTTGATAAGCGGCTCACGGCCGAAAAACTGCGCCACCGCCTCACGCACCTGCGGCATGCGGGTGGAGCCGCCCACCAGCACCACGCCCTGCACGTCACCGCGCTCGATCTGCGCGTCGCGCAGCGCGCGGCGCACCGCCGCCAGGGATCGCTGCGTCAGCGCAGCCGTGACCGCGTCGAAGTCCGAACGCTTGACATCCAATTGGACTTGAGTCCCCGCCAGACAAGCGCTGAACGCTACAACTTCAGAAGCAGTCAGGGCCTCTTTGCAGGCACGCGCTGCCAGGCGCACGGCGCTCTTGTCCTCCGCCGTCAGTGCCTGCAGCCCCAGTTGCTGCAGCACCCAGTCGGCAAACAGGGCGTCGTAATCATCGCCGCCCAGAGCCGAGTCGCCGCCCGTGGCGATGACCTCGAACACGCCCTGCGTCAGGCGCAGGATGGAAATATCAAACGTGCCGCCGCCCAGGTCGTACACGGCGTAGATGCCCTCGGAGGCGTTGTCCAGGCCGTAGGCGATGGCGGCGGCCGTGGGCTCGTTGATCAGGCGCAGCAGGTGGATGCCCGCCAGGCGTGCCGCGTCCTTGGTGGCCTGGCGCTGGGCATCGTCGAAATAGGCGGGCACGGTAATGACGGCACCGTAGATGTCGCTGTCAAAGCTGTCCTCGGCGCGAAAGCGCAGCGTGGCCAGGATTTCGGCGCTGACTTCGACGGGGGACTTCACGCCGCCGGCCGTGGACAGCGTCAACATGCCACCCGCGCCTTGCGACGGGGCGAAGTCGTAGGGCAGCTTGTGCGGCTCGGCAATGTCATCCAGGCTGCGCCCCATGAAGCGCTTGACGGAGGCCAGCGTGTTGGACGGGTCTTGCGCCTGCGCAGCCACGGCGTCGTGGCCGATCTGGCGCCCGCCCCCGGCCAGGTAGCGCACCACCGAGGGCAACAGCACCCTGCCCTCGCCATCCGGCAGGCACTCAGCCACACCGTTGCGCACCGCTGCCACCAGCGAGTGCGTGGTACCCAGGTCTATGCCCACGGCAATGCGCCGCTGGTGCGGGTCGGGGGACTGTCCGGGTTCGGAAATCTGCAAAAGCGCCATGGAATCGGTAAGTGAATAGGCCCGGCGGCCAAGCGGCCTGTGCCAAGCGTTGAAGGGACGAGAAGATCGGAACGGGGACTTATTGTCCCAGTTGCTCCCGGCGCACATCGATGTCCTGCGCAAATCGCGCAATGAACATCAGGGCTCTGACCTCCCGCGCCGCGCCGACATAGTCGCGCTGCGCATCGATCAGCTCGCCGCAGCGCGCAAGGGCCGCGCGGCGTGCCGCCTGCATCTCGTCGTCCAGGGCATTCAGCTGTGCGGGACTGGTGGCGTCGTCCAAAGCCTCGCGCCACTCCATTTGCTGCATCAGAAAAGCCGCTGGCATGGCGGTGTTGTCTTCGGCGCGGATGGGCGCGCCACCCAGCTCGCACAGGTAGGCCGCACGCTTGAGCGGGTCTTTCAGGCGCTGGTAGGCCTCGTTGATGCGCACGGACCATTGCATCGCCACGCGCTGGGCTGCCGCACCCTGCGCGGCAAAGCGGTCGGGGTGGGCCTGGCGCTGCAATTCCTTCCACCGCGCATCCAGCTGCGTGCGGTCTTGCACGAAGCGGCGAGGAACGCCAAAGAGTTCAAAGTCGTCGGATTGAAGATTCATGGCAATAAAAAAACCGCCAGCGCGGCGGGCGATGGCGGTCACTGAGGTGATGCGCCCCCGGCGCCAACGTCACACGCGAAAGCTTTCACCGCAACCGCAGCGGTCGCGCTCGTTGGGGTTGTTGAACTTGAAGCCCTCGTTCAGGCCCTCGCGCACGAAGTCAAGCTCTGTGCCGTCGATGTAGGCCAGACTCTTGGGGTCGATCAGCACCTTGACACCATGGTGCTCGAAGACGATGTCCTCGGGCTCTTGCTCGTCCACATACTCCAGCTTGTAGGCCAGGCCCGAGCAACCCGTGGTCTTGACCCCCAGGCGCACGCCCAGCCCCTTGCCGCGCCGGCTGAGGTAGCGACCCACATGCCGGGCTGCGGCTTCGGTCAGCGTAATGGCCATGGCGCTCAGGCGGCCTCGACGGTCGCGCCGTGCTTGGCCTTGTAGTCGTTCACCGCTGCCTTGATAGCGTCTTCGGCCAGGATGGAGCAGTGAATCTTCACGGGCGGCAGCGCCAGTTCTTCGGCGATCTGGCTGTTTTTCAGCTGCGCGGCTTCGTCCAGCGTCTTGCCCTTGACCCATTCGGTCACCAGCGACGACGAGGCGATGGCCGAACCGCAGCCGTAGGTTTTGAAGCGCGCATCCTCGATCACGCCCGTGTCGGGGTTGACCTTGATCTGCAGCTTCATCACGTCGCCGCAAGCGGGCGCGCCCACCATGCCGGTGCCCACCGTGTCGTCGCCCTTGTCAAACGAGCCGACGTTGCGGGGGTTTTCGTAATGGTCAACGACTTTATCGGAATAGGCCATGATTTACTCCTTTTTTAGTAGCTACCAGCGCTCAATTTATAAGGGCTAGAGGCCGATTTGATGCAAATTCTCAGTGGGCTGCCCACTGGATGGTGCTGATGTCCACACCGTCCTGGTACATCTCCCACAGGGGGCTGAGCTCGCGCAGCTTGGCCACGTTGTGGCGAATCGTGCTGATGGCGTAGTCGATTTCTTCCTCGGTGGTGAAGCGGCCGATGGTCATGCGCAGGCTGCTGTGGGCCAGCTCGTCGCTGCGGCCCAGGGCGCGCAGCACGTAGCTGGGCTCCAGGCTGGCCGAAGTGCAGGCCGAGCCGCTGGAGACCGCCAGGCCCTTGATGCCCATGATCAGCGACTCGCCCTCGACGTAGTTGAAGCTCATGTTCAGGTTATGAGGAACACGCCGCTCCAAATCGCCGTTGATGAACACCTGTTCGATGTCGTTGAGGCCGTCGAGCAAGCGCTTTTGCAAGGCGCGCGCCTTGGCCAGGTCCTGCGCCATCTCCAGCTTGGCCAGGCGGAAGGCCTCGCCCATGCCCACGATCTGGTGCGTGGGCAGCGTGCCCGAGCGCATGCCGCGCTCATGGCCGCCGCCGTGCATCTGCGCTTCGATGCGAACGCGCGGCTTGCGGCGCACGTACAGAGCGCCGACGCCCTTGGGGCCGTAGGTCTTGTGCGAAGCCAGGCTCATCAGGTCAACAGGCAGGCTGGCCAGGTCGATCTCGATCTTGCCGGTGGCCTGGGCGGCGTCCACATGGAAGATGATGCCCTTTTCGCGGCACAGCGCGCCAATGGCAGGAATGTCCTGGATCACGCCGATCTCGTTGTTCACGAACATCACGCTGATCAGGATGGTGTCGGGGCGAATGGCGGCCTTGAGCACTTCAAAGTCGAGCAGGCCATTCGCCTGCACGTCCAGGTAGGTCACCTCAAAGCCCTGGCGCTCCAGCTCGCGCATCACGTCCAGCACGGCCTTGTGCTCGGTCTTCACGGTGATCAGGTGCTTACCTTTGCCCTGATAGAAATGCGCCGCGCCCTTAATGGCAAGGTTGTTCGACTCGGTGGCACCGGATGTCCAGACGATCTCGCGCGAGTCGGCGCCGATCAGGTCGGCCACGTGGCCACGCGCTTTCTCGACCGCCTCTTCTGCCTCCCAGCCCCAGGCATGGCTGCGAGACGCGGGATTGCCGAAATGCTCGCGCAGCCACGGGATCATCGCGTCAACGACCCGATCATCCACGGGAGTCGTAGCGCCGTAATCAAGGTAGATGGGGAAATGCGGGGTCATGTCCATGGCTGGCTCGGATAACAAGATTCTGGCGACAGGCGACAGAAATCAAATAAAGGGATGAGGGCAAGCGGCGCGGATCGGGTTGCATGCGCGACCAGGCGCAGCTTGCGGACTCAGGACTTGGCGAAGACGTTGCCCAGCGCAAACACCGAGTTCGGTGCATTGACACGGATGGGTTTGACCACAGGGGTAGTGGAAATTGCGCGGCGGGTCACGGGCTTGTCCTCGATCTGCACGCCCTTGGCAATCTGGTCGTCCACCAGTTTTTGCAGCGTGACGGAGTCCAGAAACTCGACCATGCGCTGGTTGAGCGACGCCCACAGCTCGTGCGTCATGCACCTGCCGGCTTCGCCCAGACAGTTTTCCTTGCCGCCGCACTGCGTCGCGTCGATAGGCTCGTCCACGGACACAATGATGTCGGCCACGGTGATGTCGCCCGCCTTGCGGGCCAACGTGTAGCCGCCCCCAGGGCCGCGGGTGGATTCCACCAATTCATGGCGGCGCAGCTTGCCGAACAACTGCTCCAGATAGGACAGCGAGATCTGCTGGCGCTGGCTGATGGCCGCCAGCGTGACGGGGCCGTTGTTCTGGCGCAAAGCCAGGTCAATCATGGCGGTGACCGCAAAACGGCCTTTGGTTGTGAGACGCATCGCAAGCTCCTTGTCTAGGCTTGATCGTTATAAAAACACCACTGTCAGGCTGAGAACCCTGCCCAGGGCACCGTCTCCACCCATTCCCTGAAGCGCCCCAGCAATCGCCGCAGCTTTCAAGGCCCTTGTTTGTTGTGGGCTTTCTTTCCTGAGTATTTCAGGCAAGTATAACACAAATCCCTATTGTTTTTGTCGGGTAACTAGACGATACAGTCGCGTTTTCACCTCGCAGGTCGCGTTTTCAGCGCTACGCGGCGGAAATGTGATCTCCACCGTGTGCTCCAAAAACCCGGTCTTTGAGATGCGCCAGCTGATCGCGCACGTGTGCCGCCTGTTCGAACTCCAGGTTGCGCGCGTGTTCCAGCATGCGCTTTTCAAGGCGCTTGATCTCTCGGGCAATGTCCTTTTCCGACATCTCGTCCAGTTCCGCATGGCGTGCGGCTTCCTGCTCCAGCCGCTGCGCCTCCTGCCCCGCTTTTTCGCTATAGACACCGTCAATCAGGTCTCTTACCTGCTTGACAATGCTGCGCGGCGTGATTCCGTGGGCTTCGTTGTATGCGATCTGTTTGGTGCGGCGGCGTTCCGTTTCACCGATGGCTTTTTTCATCGACTCGGTGACGCGGTCGGCGTACAAGATGGCCTTGCCGTTCAAATTGCGTGCTGCCCGGCCTATGGTCTGGATCAGGCTGCGCTCGGCGCGCAGAAAGCCTTCCTTGTCGGCGTCCAGAATGGCCACCAGCGACACCTCGGGGATATCCAGCCCTTCGCGCAGCAAGTTGATGCCCACCAGCACGTCAAAGGCCCCCAGCCGCAGGTCGCGGATGATTTCCACGCGCTCCACGGTGTCGATGTCGGAATGCAGATAGCGCACCTTCACGCCGTTGTCGGTCAAATAGTCGGTCAGCTGTTCGGCCATGCGCTTGGTCAGGGTGGTGATGAGCACACGCTGGCTTAGTTCGACGCGGATGCGGATTTCCTGCAGCACGTCGTCCACCTGATGGGTGGCGGGACGCACTTCCACCTCGGGATCCACCAGGCCGGTAGGCCGCACCACCTGATCCACCACCTGGCTGGAGTGCTCTTTTTCATAGTCCGCCGGCGTGGCTGACACAAAGATCACCTGGCGCATGCGCTGCTCAAACTCTTCAAACTTGAGCGGCCGGTTGTCCAGCGCCGACGGCAACCGGAAACCATATTCGACCAGCGTGGTCTTGCGCGAGCGGTCGCCGTTGTACATGGCGGACAGCTGCCCGATCATCTGGTGGCTCTCGTCCAGGAACATGACCGCATCCTTGGGCAGATAGTCGGTCAGCGTGCTGGGCGGCTCGCCGGGCGCCGCGCCCGACAGGTGGCGGGTGTAGTTCTCGATGCCCTTGCAATGCCCCACTTCGCTGAGCATCTCCAGGTCAAAGCGCGTGCGCTGCTCCAGGCGCTGGGCCTCCACCAGCTTGCCCTCGGCCACCAGGTGCTTGAGGCGCGCGTCCAGCTCCTGCTTGATGGTCTCCACGGCGGCCAGCACCTTGTCGCGCGGCGTCACGTAGTGGCTGCTGGGGTACACCGTGAAGCGCGGAATTTTTTGCTGGATACGGCCCGTGAGCGGGTCAAACAGCTGCAGGCTGTCCACCTCGTCATCAAACAGCTCAATGCGTACCGCCAGCTCGGAATGCTCGGCCGGAAACACGTCGATGGTGTCGCCGCGCACGCGAAACTTGCCGCGGCTGAAGTCCTGGTCATTGCGCTGGTACTGCATGCGGATCAGCTGCGCGATCACATCACGCTGGCTGACCTGGTCGCCCACGCGCAGCGTCATGATCATGCGGTGGTAGCTCTCGGGCTCGCCAATGCCGTAGATGGCCGACACCGTGGCCACGATGACCACGTCGCGCCGCTCCAGCAGGCTTTTGGTGCACGACAGGCGCATCTGCTCGATGTGCTCGTTGATGGCGCTGTCCTTTTCGATGAACAGGTCGCGCTGGGGCACATAGGCTTCGGGCTGGTAGTAGTCGTAGTAGCTGACGAAGTACTCCACCGCATTCTTCGGGAAGAACTCGCGAAACTCGCTGTACAGCTGCGCGGCCAGCGTCTTGTTGGGCGCAAAAATGATCGCCGGGCGCCCCAGGCGGGCAATCACGTTGGCCATGGTGAAGGTCTTGCCCGAGCCGGTCACGCCCAGAAGAGTCTGAAACACCTCGCCGTCGCGCACCCCCTCCACCAGCTTGGCAATGGCCGTCGGCTGGTCGCCCGCGGGTGGATAGGGCTGAAAGAGCTCGAACGGCGAATCCGGGAAGTGGACGAATTGCCCGGCAGTTGCGGGCGTGGTGGTGGCGTCTGTTTGCATGGCGGCAGTCGATGACACCCGGGCGACAGCCGGGCGCGCGTCGTTAAAATTGCGGGCTGACCCGAAAGCCTAATGCACATGGGGTCACGCAACGCGATTACCACCCCCCTCAAGGATTCACCATGTCTCTGTTTTCCACCGTCGAAATGGCACCCCGTGACCCCATCCTGGGCCTGAACGAGCAATTTGCCGCCGACACCAACCCCAACAAGGTCAACCTGGGCGTGGGCGTGTACTTTGACGACAACGGCAAGCTGCCGCTGCTGCAATGCGTGCAGGCCGCCGAAAAAGCCATGATGGACAAGCCCGCCGCGCGCGGCTATCTGCCCATCGACGGCATCGCCGCCTATGACAACGCCGTCAAGGGCCTGGTCTTTGGCAGCGACTCCGAGCCCGTCACCAGCGGCCGCGTGGCCACGGTGCAGGCCATCGGCGGCACCGGCGGCCTGAAGATCGGCGCCGACTTCCTGAAAAAAATCAGCCCGAATGCCAAGGTGCTGATCTCCGACCCCAGCTGGGAAAACCACCGCGCGCTGTTCACCAACGCCGGCTTCACGGTCGAGACCTACGCCTACTACGACGCAGCCAAGCGCGGCGTCAACTTCGAAGGCATGCTGGCCAGCCTGAACGCCGCTGCGCCCGGCACCATCGTCGTGCTGCACGCCTGCTGCCACAACCCCACGGGCTATGACATCACGCCCGCGCAGTGGGACCAGGTGGTTGCCGCCGTCAAGGCAAAGGGCTTGACCGCCTTCCTGGACATGGCCTACCAGGGCTTCGGCCACGGTATCGCCGAAGACGGCGCCGTGATTCAGAAATTTGTCGCTGCCGGCCTGACCTTCTTCGTGTCCACCTCGTTTTCCAAGAGCTTCAGCCTGTATGGCGAGCGCGTGGGCGCCCTGTCGGTGCTGTGCGACAGCAAGGAAGAAGCCGACCGCGTGCTGTCCCAGCTCAAGATCGTGATCCGCACCAACTATTCCAACCCGCCCACTCATGGTGGTGCCGTGGTCGCCGCCGTGCTGAACAACCCCGAATTGCGCGCCCTGTGGGAGAAGGAACTGGGCGAAATGCGCGTGCGCATCAAGGCCATGCGCCAGAAACTGGTGGACGGCCTGAAGGCCGCTGGCGTACAGCAGGACATGAGCTTCATGACCCAGCAGATCGGCATGTTCAGCTACTCGGGCCTGAGCAAAGAGCAAATGGTGCGCCTGCGCAGCGAGTTTGGCGTCTATGGCACCGACACCGGCCGCATCTGCGTGGCGGCGCTCAACAGCAAGAACATCGATCATGTCTGCCAGTCGATTGCCAAGGTAATCTGAGTCATCTGATCGCCTTTGCAGCCAGCCAACAAAAAACCGCCTTCGGGCGGTTTTTTTGTTTTAGGGCTCTAGCCCAATAAAAGCAAGCGCTGGCAGCTATCAACTTTGATGATGCCAAGCGCCTGCCACACCAGCAAGGGCCAGGATCAACGTCGCTTGCGCGGCGGCAGGCCGGTGTGCTGGGTCAGCATGCGCCCGGGCTGCGGCGCGCTGGAGCGAAAGCGCACGTCATCTTTCGGTTCCTGGTGTTCCTGCGGGCGGCGGCGCAGCGCAACGGCCTTGCCGTCCTTGTTGGTGGTATAGCCCACACCGCCTCCGCCGTCCTTGGGACCAGTGCTGTTCTTTTTGCGCGCACTCTGGTAGCTGCCATCCACCAGGGGCTGGAAGGTCGGGATCAGGTGGTGTTTGCCGTTGCCGATCAGGTCGGAGCGGCCCATGCTTTTGAGCGCCTCGCGCAGCAGCGGCCAGTTGTTGGGGTCGTGGTAGCGCAAAAAGGCCTTGTGCAGGCGTCGGCGCTTTTCGCCGCGCACGACATCCACCTGCTCTTCGGCCACGTCGCGCATCTGGCGGCGCACGCGAGTGAGCGGGTTGCGGCCCGTGTGGTACATGGCCGTGGCGCTGGCCATCGGGCTGGGGTAGAAGGCCTGCACCTGGTCGGCGCGAAAGCCGTTCTTCTTCAGCCAGACGGCCAGGTTGAGCATGTCCTCATCGGTGGTGCCGGGGTGCGCCGCGATGAAGTACGGGATCAGGTACTGCTTCTTGCCCGCCTCTTCGCTGTACTGCTCAAACATCTGCTTGAACCGGTCGTAGCTGCCGATGCCCGGCTTCATCATCTTGGACAGCGGACCCGCCTCGGTGTGCTCGGGGGCGATTTTCAGGTAGCCGCCCACATGGTGCTGCACCAGCTCTTTCACGTATTCGGGCGATTGCACCGCCAGGTCATAACGCAGGCCCGAGCCAATCAAAATCTTCTTGATGCCCGGCAGCGCGCGCGCCCGGCGGTAGATTTTGATCAGCGGGCCGTGGTCGGTGTGCAGGTTCTGGCAGATGCCGGGGAACACGCAACTGGGCTTGCGGCACGCGGCTTCGATGTCGGGGCTTTTGCAGCCCAGGCGGTACATGTTGGCGGTGGGACCGCCCAGGTCGGAGATGGTGCCGGTGAAACCCTTCACCTTGTCGCGGATGTCCTCCACCTCTTGGATGATCGAATCCTCGGAGCGGCTCTGGATGATGCGCCCTTCGTGCTCGGTGATGGAGCAGAAGGTGCAGCCACCAAAGCAGCCGCGCATGATGTTGATGGACGCGCGAATCATCTCCCACGCCGGAATCTTGGTGGCCCCGTCGTGGCTGCCGGCCTCGTCAGCGTAACTGGGATGCGGGTTGCGCGCGTACGGCAGGCCGAACACCCAGTCCATCTCATCCGTGGTGAGCGGGATGGGCGGCGGGTTCAGCCACACATCGCGCGCCGTGGCGCCCTCGCCGTGCGCCTGCACCAGCGCGCGGGCGTTGCCGGGGTTAGTCTCCAGGTGCAGCACGCGGTTGGCGTGGGCATACAGCACAGGGTCGGCCTTGACCTGCTCGTAGCTGGGCAGGCGGATCACGGTGCGGTCGCGCGGGGGCAGCGGCCGACCGCTACGGCCCCTGGCGGGTAGCGCCGGATTGGGCACGATCTGCACGGTCTTCAAGCCTTTTTGGCCTGCAGCGCTTATAGAACCAGCGCTGGAAGCTACAGAATCAGTAGCGCCGTCCTGCGCGCATGACTGCCCCTGGGCCGCGGCCTGCTCGCTGGTGGTCATGTAGGGGTTGATATGTTCTTCCACGCGGCCGGGCTCGTCCACCTCGGTGGAGTCGATCTCGAACCAGCCGGGCTCGGACGCGCGCCGCACAAAGGCCGTGCCGCGCACGTCGGTGATCTGCTCCACTGGCTCGCGCCGCGCGATGCGGTGGGCCACCTCGACCAGCGCACGCTCGGCATTGCCGTACAGCAAGATGTCGCACTTGCTGTCCACCACGATGGAGCGGCGCACCTTGTCGCTCCAGTAGTCGTAGTGGGCGATGCGGCGCAAGCTGCCTTCGATGCCGCCCAGCACGATGGGCACGTCCTTGTACGCCTCGCGGCAGCGCTGGCTGTAAACCACGGCGGCGCGGTCGGGGCGCTTGCCGCCCACGTCGCCGGGGGTGTAGGCGTCGTCGCTGCGGATCTTGCGGTCCGCCGTGTAGCGGTTGATCATCGAATCCATGTTGCCGGCGGTCACGCCCCAGAACAGGTTGGGCTTGCCCAGCGCCCTGAACGCATCGGCGCTGTGCCAGTCCGGCTGCGCGATGATCCCCACGCGAAAGCCCTGCGCCTCCAGCACCCGCCCGATCACCGCCATGCCAAAACTGGGGTGATCCACATAGGCGTCACCCGTCACCAGCACCACGTCGCAGCTGTCCCAGCCCAGCTGCTCCATCTCGGCGCGGCTCATGGGCAGGTACGGCGCCACGCCAAAGCGCTTGGCCCAGTAAGGGCGGTAGCTGGTCAACGGCTTGGCGTTGCGCGGGAAAAAGGAAACATCGATCGGGGCGTTCATGGGCGGGCCTGCTGGGTGGGGCCGGGCATTTTAGAAGCCGCGCGCCGTTCGCGCCCGTCCTGCCCGTATGGCCCTTGGCGCAGCCAGCCCATGGGGTAAGCTAGTGCGCCGCCATGCCCTTCACCCTCAGCACGCCCGTCACCAGCGAACTCATCATCAAAAAGAGCCGCTTCATCGGCTGCGTGCAGCCCATGCAGGATCGCGCCAGCGCGCAAGCCGCGGTCGATGCGCTCTGGCAACAGCACCCCGGCGCAGCTCATATCTGCTGGGCGCTGCTGGCGGGCGGCCAGTCTGCGGCGGTGGACGACGGCGAGCCCAGCGGCACCGCCGGACGGCCCATGCTGGACGTGCTGCGCCACCAGGATCTGGAAGGCGTGCTGGCCACCGTGGTGCGCTACTTCGGCGGGGTGAAGCTGGGCGCGGGCGGCCTGGTGCGCGCCTACACCGACACGGTGGCCCAGGCCCTGTTGCAGGCCGACAAGGTGCCGCTGCAGCGCATGTGCACCCTGCACTGCCAGGTGCCATATGCGCTGGAGGGCCTGGTGCGGCGCGAGGTCGAACTGGCCGGTGCCACTTTGATCGGGGTGCACCACGGCACACTGGTGCAATTGCAGATACGCCTGCCCGAAGCACAAGCCGCAGCCTTCGAACAGCGCCTCAACGACAGCGGCCAAGGCCGCGTGGGATGGGTAGCGCAGACGGCGTTGAGCAGTTGACTGATCCTGCCGCACTTGTGCTGGGCCAAATGCGAGACCGTCATGCCCGAGAACTGGCTCTTCCACTTGTAGTAGGTCGGCTCGCTCACGCCATGCTTCCTGCATGTCTCGGCGACCTTGGCGCCCAGCTCGACCTCCTTGAGGACGCCGACTATCTGGGCTTCGCTGAATCTGGATTTCTTCATGTAGAGACTCCGTTGGTTTGGATTCTCTACTTCCAGATGGCTCAGGAATTCGAGGGGACTTCAGCGGCCAAGATAGCAAAGCCGCAGGCTCTTTCTGTCGCCGAAGAAGGGTAACGGAGGTAACGGGGTAACAAAGGTGCTACGACCTCCCCCATGACGCAAGGCAACGACCAGCATCAATGATTTCAGCCCCTACAGCCATGCTGTGGGGGCATTTTTATGTACTCGGACGGCGGCCAATCTTCAAAAAACCAATAAGGCTCTGGGCGTTGCGGAGGATGACTCTTGCCCT
>NZ_JBFWLZ010000027.1:0-43088 GCF_050251835.1 Diaphorobacter sp.
CCCTGCCCGTTTGCGGTATTGCTCCGGCAGGACTGGGTGCCAACTGCCCCTCTCTCTGGCAGACCCTGCCTGGCGTTCCTGGGCGGCGGTAATCACATGGCCTTGATTGAGTTCGACACCCGCCATTACCCCCGGCTCGAGCGATCGGACGCGGCGCGCGAAACTTGCGCCGCCCTGGCCAACATGGCCCCCGATATTGCCGATGACGGCATGCTGCGCATGGCCATGCGAGTTCGCCTGCTGCCTGGCGTTTCCGTGGCCGCCGTCGAGTGCTCGCCGTTGGGCGTCCATCGCAGCGCCCGCCAGCTGGCAGATGGCAATGACGATGCGTTGTTGTTCTTGAACCCCGGCGGCCCAAAACAAACGGGCGGGGATGGGCGCTGGGTGGTGCGTCAGCGCGGGCTGGGGCTGCGGGGTGAAATGGCAAGCGCCAGTGGCGCGGGCTGCCTGGCCCTGAACGAGCGTGCGGGCGGCATTGACTTTCATGGCCACCCATCCAAATGACTGCTCGTCGCCTTTCCGCGCGAACGCCTGATGCCGCAGGTGGCAGACGTGGACCGCGCCCTGCGCGAGGGCTTGGTCAACACCCTGCCCCTGCGGCTGCTGGCCCGCCAAGCGCTGGAGCTGACCCGGCCCAGTGTCTCCAGCGATAGCAATGACGCCGAGCGCCTGCGTCTCAGCGATCAATTGCTCGACCTCGCAGCGCTGGCCTTGGGTGCCACGCCGCAGGCACAGCACCGCGCCAATGCGCGTGGTCTGCGCCAGGCAAGGCTCAAGGCGATCCAGGCCGATCTGCGTGTCCATGCCTGGCGCGGCGACCTGTCGCTGGAATGGGTCGCGGCGCGCCACGGTATTTCCGTCCGCTATGTGCGCGCCTTGTTCGAACAAGAGTGCACCTCCTTCAGCGACTACCTGCTGGAGCAACGCCTGCAACGCGCGTTCGAGCAGCTGGCCAGCCCTAGGTATGCGGGCTGCAAAGTCAGCGACATCGCATACGGCGCGGGCTTCAACAACCTCTCGTGGTTTTACCGCGCGTTCAAGCAACGCTTTTCGGCAGCGCCCAGCGATGTCCGACGGTTCCATGCGCAAGGGATGCAGGCATAAATCCGCCTGCGTTGCTCTGCGGGTTGGCAAAAGTGGCCTTCGCCGCGCGCATGGCTGAAAGAGCGCATGTGTGCCGCCGCCATCTGCGGTGCAGTGGCGGTCAGTGGAGATGTTTTACGTTGCATCCAACTAAAGTCTGCGGATCCCCTACCCTATGAGAGCTTTGCATGTATGCGCGCACAACCCCTTGCGGGGCACTGACACCCCTTGCCCTGTCGATGGTCCTGACCCTGACCGCCTGCGGTGGCGGTGGCGGCAGTGATGACGAGCAGGCAACAGACTTCCACCCCGGCGAAGTAGTCACCTTCTCCAAAACCACGCAAGACGGCAGCACGCAGGAGAGCCACTACCTGGTGCATGGCGTTACCGCCAATGGCGATTTGCGGGCGGACGAGACCGCCCCGGGTTTGACAGGTGTCTTGGTGGGACTGCCGCTGGAGGCGGCCGAGATTCCTCAGGACGCATCTCGGCTGACCCAGTTGCGCGATTTCTACAAGCAGCTGTGGCAGGGCATCGCCGAGCGGCGCAACGACGGATCGGACATCGCCGCTGAAATCGGCGCCTATGAAACCGACGTGGGCGCGCTGTATGACGACTACCGGCAGTCGGAATTTGCCAGCGTCAAGGATTACGTGGCGTTTTACGAACAGGTGGGCGAAAACCCGTACTTCGACGCACAGGAGTCAGTGGAAGAGGAATTGGTGCAATTTTTCTACCAGACCGGCTGGCGACAGGGCGCCTGGCTGCAGGCGCTGCAACGCCAGCAGTGGGATTGGCCGCGCTTTCTGCAGCTGATGGCGCAGCGCGGCCACACCTTCGACGGGTTGCTGAGTCAATATCGCTCCGGCACTAGTCGCAGCATGGAGGATTTCATTGCCCGCTACGTCAATTCGCCGCTGCTCAAAAAAGCGAACTTGCTGGCCAAAACCACTCCAGAAGGGGGAGGTTCGGTCTTTCACGTCGTCAATCCAACGTGGAAGTTTTGGGACAAAAGCTTTGAGCGCAGCATGGAGCGTGATTATTTTGGAATTTATCGGGCGCGCACTTATGCTTCCATTGTTTCTCCGCTCAACAAAAATCCGGATGATTATGAGCTTGGCAGTTGGAGCAAATATCTTTGTACAACTTATGTGCGCGTTCACGGCCGGGCCAACGTCATCAGCACTGAATTGATTTATATGATACGGCTTGGCATGTCCGTTCCGCATGTGCGCCATCCGGATGGCTGGGCTTATGGCCACTGGATACAAAAGATAGAGTTCTTACCCCATACCACTTCGGAGGGGGGAGGGATGGTGATGAGCAAAAATATTGTGGGCGTGGCCGAGATCAAAGACCTGGAAAATGTGGCAACAAACAACGATTGGGGTCCCAAACCCCGATTTAACATCGAAACCAGAGTGAGCATCCCGAGAATATTCAACACCAAAGTCTGGAAAACAATGCACGCCATTGACCTGAATACGCCCGAGATATGCACCACTGTTCGGGACTAATAGTCACGACCTGCATGGTGCCTGAAGCGCTGTCAGCGCTTTGCAGTATGTTTTCTGATGCACCCCTGCCTTCGGAGCAGACGACGCGCATGACCGCTGCTGGACTTCGGGCGCGAGCGTGCCAGGCTGAACATGCGCGATCACTCGCGGGGCCCTTGCTGGCACAGCGGCCCCAGCGCCAGCCGGCTTTCAAATCGGCGCAATTGGCCCGTCACCGGATCGTTGAACTCCAGTAACCGCGCTAGTAGTTGCAGCGGGTTGGAGTAATCGCCCTCAGGTGGGTCGTTCACTTCGGGATAAAACGCATCGCCACGCAGCGGCAGGCCCAGCGCGGCCATGTGCACGCGCAGTTGGTGGCGTTTGCCGGTGATGGGCTCCAGCCGGTAACGCGCCCAGCCACCCGCCTGCTCCAGCAGGTCGATCGTGCTGATGGCATTGGGTGGGCCCGGCACTTCGTGCATACGAAAGAAATGCCCGCTTTCTTCCAGGCGGCTGGCATGGGTGAGCGGAAAGCGCATGTCCACATGCCAGGGGGCCACGGCTTCATAAACCTTGCGCACCGCGCGGTCGCGAAACAGGGCCTGGTAGGCGCCACGGGTGGCGCGCTGCACTGAAAACAGCACCAGGCCTGCGGTGTCGCGGTCGATGCGGTGCACGGGCGATAGCTCGGGCAGGCCCAGTCGGCGCTTGAGGCGCACCAGAAGCGTCTGCTGCAAGTAGCGCCCGGCGGGCACCACGGGCAAAAAGTGCGGCTTGTCGGCCACGAGGATGTGCTCGTCCTGGTAGAGCACGGCTTCCTGGAACGGGATGGGCACCTCGGGGGGCAGTTCGCGGTAGTAGTAGTAGCGCAGCCCGGGCGTGAAGGGGCTGCGCGAAGTGGCGGGCGTGCCCAGCTCGTCAACCACTTCGCCCGCCTCCAGCCGACGCAGCCAGTCAGCGCGGGACACCGCAGGCAGACGCTGCGCCAGAAAGTCAATCAGCAAGCCCTGCCCCGCCGACGGCAGCACCACACAGCTGGGGTTGACGCCGTCGCGCATGGGCAGAACGCGGGGATCGTGCCTGTTGTGCATGGGGCCGCGATTTTAGGGACATCGCATGCCGCCCAGCGCAACTTGCGCTCAGCGTGATGCTGGCAACGTCACCTGCACGCACAGGCCCTGCCCTTGCGGCCGGATCAACTCCAGCACACCCCCTGCCCTGGCGGCCCGCTGGCGCATGCCCGCAAGGCCATGCCCCGCGCGGTGGCCGGAAGGCGGCGCCCCCGCCGGCACATCGGGCGTGTGCACGCCAGTGCCGTTGTCGGTCACTTGCAGCCTCCATGCGGCGCCCTGGCCGGTCTGGACTTGCTGCAGCCTGATGGACAGGGCCGTGGCGCCCGAATGCTGCAAAGCATTGCTGACCGCCTCCTGCACGATGGCGGTCAGTTCACGCGCGGCAGCGCCCTTGGGCATGCCTGTTTCGTCGGCGGGCATCACGTCCCAGTTCAGTGCGATGCCGCGATGGTCTAACGCGGGCTGGATGCGGTGGCGCAGGCGGGCGAGGCGGTCGGTCAGGCTGTCGTCATCGCCGTCCATAGAGTCCACCAGCAGCCGCAGGTCGAGCAGGCAATGCTCCAGCGCCTGGGCTAGCGGTTGCATGGCCGGATTGCGCACATCCACCAGCACCATGGCGCTGACCAGTTGCGAGCCGACTTGATCGTGCAGGTCGCGCGCGATGCGCTGGCGCTCGGCGATCAGCTCGGGGCTGGGGCGAACGCTGCGCCGGGGCCGCCACTGCAGCGCCCGGGGCAACTGCACCAGCAGCAGCACCCCCAGCACGACAGTCGTGACAAGGCTGAAGGTCTGCCAATGTTGCAAGGCCGCAGGGCTGAAATGCTCGGCGTAGAAGACCAGCAGCAAGCCCACCGCCATTTGCATCAGCCAAAGCGCCACACAGGCCAAGGCATATGCCGGGGGATGTGTGCGAAACATGGGGTTAGCAGGGTTCTAAGGGTCTATGGGTGTTGACAGGGCAAGCCCGTGCTGTGTGCGGCTGGATGCACAAGCGCAGCGCCACTCAGAACAGGCCGCGCAGCGACGCCAGTCGCACGGCCTGGGCGCGCGTGTGCACCTGGAGCTTGCGGTAGATGTTCTTGATATGCGTGTTCACCGTCAGGCTGCTGATGGACAGGCGGGAGGCGATCTCGACGCTGGTGTAGCCGCTGGCCACCAGGCGCAGTACCTCTTTTTCGCGTTGCGACAGGCGGTCTGGATCGGACTCTGCGTGCTCGTGTTCGTGCACCGATGGGGCGGCGTCGGCGCGAGCGGCTGGGGCGGCGTGCGTGTCAAAGCGCTGCAGCAATCGCCGCGCCAGGCTGGGGGTGATGGATGCACCGCCATTGGCCACCTCCAGCACCGCCTGGGGATAGTTGCCAAACCAGGAGTTCTTGAGCAGGTAACCCGATGCACCCAGCTCGAACGCGTGCAACACCTGGTCGTCGTTTTCCATGACGGAGATGATGATGGCCTGCGCCTGGGGCCTGATGGACTTCATGTATTCGATGAGCGCAAAGCCATCTCCGTCGCCGAGGTTGAGATCCACCAGCATTACGTCGAAATCGTGATTTTTGATGGCCTTGCGGCCTTCGCGCACGCTGCTAGCCTGCCCCACCAGCATGGTGCGCTTGTCGTTCATCAGCTCTTGGGCAATCACCAGCCGCATGTGCGAGTCGTCATCGATGAGCAGCACGCGCACAGGCTTGTCCAGCTGGCCCACCAGAAAATCCGGCCACATGGACGGCGGACTTTGGTGCATTGCAAATTGCCCGGAACCCGTGGGGTGGTTGGCGGCAGGCAGGGTGTCGGTGGCGGGGCCGGAACGGGTACCTTGGGTAAACAAACGCAGCATACGAATCTCCAAGCAGTGGCGTGTTTGTGAGAGCCCACCGCTTGCCTGTCAACGGTGCATGGTGCGTGTAAATCGTCGCCACATAAGCGTTGCAAGTTACACCCAAACACCCTGATTGACTGCCCATTTTTTTTCGAGTTACTTAATTCACAATCAGAAACATCAAGGGACGACATTCGGTGTCTGGTGCCAGGCGCCGCGGGCTAAGGGGGTCAGTGAAAATCCCGGCTGCCCTCCAGGGCTTGGGCCAGGCGCCCCAGCAGCGGCGTGAGGTCCTTGAAGCGCTGCCCGACCAGATGGCGCACGGCCGTGCTGGAGCCGGGCTTGCCAGCGCACTGCCACACGCCCTCAACGGCCAGCAGACGCGAGCGCAGCAGCGCACTGCGCCAACGCTCCAGCAGCGCGGGCCAGACGATGACGTTGACCGGGCCGGTCTCGTCTTCCAGCGTGACGAACATCGTGCCCTTGGCCGAACCCGGGCGCTGGCGCACGGTGACGATGCCACAGGCGCGCACGCGCCGCCCGTGCGGCACGGCGCGCAGTTGCAGCGCAGTAGAGATGTGAAACGGCTGCAGCCGCTCGCGCAGCAGGGCCAGCGGGTGGCGGCGCAGCGTCAGGCCGGTGGCGGCGTAGTCAAACAGGATTTCTTCGCCCTCTGGCGCTGCGGGCAGATCAACTCCCGCCTCGTGCAGCGGTACGTTTTGCAGCAGCGGCAGGGCATGCGCGCCGGATGCCAGCTGCGCGGCCGCGTCCCACATTTGCTGGCGGCGGTGACCTGACAGCGCACGCAGCGCGTCTGCGCCGGCCAGGGCCTGCATGTCTTGCCGGCCCAGCCGGGCGCGCAGCGCCAGGTCTTGGGCATTGGCAAAAGCGCCCTGCATGCGCGCCTGCACCAGCCGCCGGGCAGCAGCCAGCCCCAGGCCGGCCACCAGCCGCAGGCCCAGGCGTACGGCGGGTTGCGCCAGCCGCACGCCGCGCAGGGACTCCAGCGGAGCCTCCAGGGTGCAGTCCACATCGCTGACTGTCACGTCGATGGGCAGCACGCGCACGCCGTGGCGGCGCGCGTCCTGCACCAGTTGCGAGGGCGCATAAAAGCCCATCGGCTGGGAGTTGAGCAGCGCCGCCAGAAAGCATGCGGGCTCGTGTCGCTTGAACCAGCTGCTGGCGTAGGCCAGCAGCGCAAAGCTGTAGGCATGGCTTTCGGGAAAGCCATATTCGCCAAAGCCCAGGATCTGCTGGAACAGCCGGTCGGCAAATTCCGGCGGATAACCGTGCGCCAGCAGGCCGTCCTTGAAGGGCTGCTCGAAGCGGTGCACGCCGCCCTTGCGCTTCCAGGCGGCCATGGAGCGGCGCAGCTCGTCGGCCTGGCCCGCGCTGAACCCTGCGCCGTCCATGGCGATCTGCATCACCTGCTCCTGAAAGATGGGCACGCCCAGCGTGCGCTGCAGCGCCTTGGACAGTTGTGGGTATTCAAGCGGAAACGGCCCCCGGTGACCGGCGCGCGCCAGCTGGCGGCGGCGCTCGCGCGCGTGCAGGTAAGGGTGCACCATGCCACCCTGGATGGGCCCGGGCCGCACGATGGCCACCTGCACCACCAGGTCATAAAAGGTGCGCGGCTGCAGGCGCGGCAGCATGCTCATCTGCGCGCGGCTCTCGATCTGGAACACGCCCACGGTGTCGGCGCGGCAGATCATGTCGTAGGTGACCGGGTCTTCATGGGGAATGTCGGCCAGGCCCCAGTGCTCGCCGCGCAGTGCAGCGCGGGTATCCAGGCAGCGGCGCAGCGCGCTGAGCATGCCCAGCGCCAGTACATCCACCTTGAGCAGGCCCATGTCATCCAGATCGTCCTTGTCCCACTGGATGATGGAGCGCCCGCCCATGGCGGCGGGCTCCACGGGCACCAGCCGCGTGAGCTTGCCCTGCGTGAGCACAAAGCCGCCCACGTGCTGACTCAGGTGGCGCGGAAAGCCGCGCAGCTGGCGTGCCAGCTCCAGCCACAGCGCGGCGGTGTGGGCATCCAGAGGCTGGCCCAGGCTGGCCGCCAGCGCCTGCAGGTGATCGTGCGCCAGCACGTCGTCGAACCAGTGGTGGTCCTTGGCGAAGGCATCGACCAGCGGCGCGGCCACGCCCAGCGCCTTGCCCACGTCGCGCAGGGCGCTGCGCGTGCGGTAGGTGGTGACCACGGCGGCAATCGCAGCGCGGTCACGCCCGTATTTGCCGTAGATGTACTGGATGACGATCTCGCGCCGGTCGTGCTCGAAGTCCACGTCGATGTCGGGCGGTTCGCTGCGCTCGCGGCTGATGAAGCGCTCGAACAGCAGCTGTGAATGCGCCGGATCGACCGCCGTAATGCCCAGCACAAAGCACACCGCCGAATTGGCCGCCGAACCGCGCCCCTGGCACAAAATGCCCTGGCTGCGCGCATAGCGCACGATGTCGTGCACCGTCAAAAAGTACATCTCGTAGCCGCATTCGTGGATCAGCGCCAGCTCTTTGTCGATCTGCGCGGCCACGGCCGCGGGCACACCTTGCGGGTAGCGGGCCTGCGCGCCCTGCCAGGTAAGCCAGGCCAGCGTTTGCTGCGCCGTCATGCCGGGCAGCACGGTCTCGAGTGGATAGCGGTACTTGATCTCGTCCAGGCTGAAGCTGCAGCGCGCCGCCACGTCCAGTGTGGCAGACAGCAGTGCGGGCGGGTACAGGCCGGCCAGCCGGCTGCGCGGGCGCAGGCGCTTTTCGGCGTGGGGCTGCAGCGCAAAGCCGCAGTCGGCCACGCTGCGGCCCAGGCGCACGGCGGTGATCACATCCTGCAACGGCTTGGCCGCGCGCGAGTGCATGTGCACGTCGCCCGCGGCCACCAGCGGCAGGCCCAGTTGCGCGCCAATCTGCGTCAGCGTGCGCAGCCACAGGCCGTCGTCGGGCGCAGTGTGCAGCTCGACCGCCAGCCAGCAGTTAGAGCCAAATTGGCCTCTAGCCCTTTTAATACAAGCGCTAACAGCTATCAAATCAGAAGCATCAGGAAAGGCCTCGCGCCGCGGTGCGAGCAGCACCTCGCAGCCTTGCAGCCGCGCCCAGGGCGATTGTGCATCCACGCGGTAGCTGCCCTTGTCCGCGCGCTGGCGGGCGGCGGTGATGAACTCGCACAGATCGCCCCAGCCCTGCACGTCGCGCGCCAGGGCCACGATGCGCAGGTCGTCCCAGCAAAACTCGCTGCCCACAATGAGCGGCAGGCCCACCGCCTGCGCGGCGCCGTGGGCACGCACCACGCCGGCGACGGAGCATTCGTCGGTCAGCGCCAGGGCGCTGTAACCCAGCTGATGCGCGCGCTGCACCAGCTCTTGCGGGTGCGAGGCGCCGCGCTGGAAGCTGAAGTTGCTTAAAGCGTGCAGCTCTGCGTAGGCGGGCAGGGTCATCCGTACACCCCCTGCAGAAACCAGCCGCCGGTGGCGCGGTCGCGGAACACCCAGACATGGCCCGCCACGCCGTTGTGCGCCACAAAGTAGTCGCGCAGCGCCAGGCCGTGCGCGTCGCTGTCATCGCCCTGCACTGCCGTCTCCCACCAGCCGGCCTCCACGCGCTGCGGGCCGGCCAGCAAGCTCAGGGGACGGCCGTGCAGGCAAGGCCGGCTGCCTTGCAGGGCCAGCGGCTGCGGCGGACGCACCAGCCAGGGCGGCATCAGGGGCGCTGGTGCGGCGGGGCTGCACTGTGATTGCGTTTGCGGCGGTGGCGCTATCGCGGGGTGCCAGCGCTGCATGCGCTCTGGGCGATGGTCAGCGTGCAGCTGTGGCACCTGCACGCTGGCAGCGCCCAGCCGGGCCGTGAGGCGTTCGACCAACTGGTGCCAGGACTCGCCCTGCGCGCTGTCCGAGCACTTGCCCTGCCCGGGTGGCAGCAGGCTGTCACTGGCCTGGGGCAGTGGCGCCGTCTGCAGGCTGCGCAGGGCCAGGCGGTTCACCGGCGCGGCCAGGCGCTGCTGCGCCAGGTGTTCGGCCAGCAGGCGGCGCAGGTGGGTCGTGCCCTGCAAGGGCTCGGCCGTGCGCAGCTGCAGGCTTTGCCAGGGGGACAAGTCCACGCCGTCGATGCGGCGCAGGTCGTGGCGCCAGGCAAGCTCCAGCGCCAGCACGCCCTGGTGGCGCGCGCGCAGCCAGCCCTGCAGGGCATCCAGCAGGCGCTGTGCGGCCCACAGCAGCGCGGGGGCGGCTTCGACCAGCGCAGGCAGTTCCAACTCCAGCGCAAACTGCTCGGGCAACGTGATCCAGTCCAGGGTGTGCGGCGCATCGCCCCAGGCGCGGTCCAGTGCCGCCAGCGTGTCGGCACCAAAGCGCCGCGCCACACCGGCGCGCGGCAAAGCGCGCAGCGCCCCCCAGGTGCGGCAGCCCAGGTGCTGCAGCGCAGCAGCATGCGGGCGCAAGGCCGTCAAGGTGGCAATGGGCAAGTCGTGCGGTAGCCGCTGCGGATAGGGTTGGCTTGATTGCTGTAATCGCAGCAGAGCCAGGGCCTGCAGGGCCGTGGGGCCGGTGGCCCAGGCGAGGTTCTGGGTCTGGGGGTGATCCTGAACGCCGTCGCCCTGCGGCATGCCCGGCGCCTGGCTGCGCAGCAAGTCCTGCAGCGCGGCGCGCCCGCCCCATAGGCGCTCGGTGCTGCCCACCTCCAGCAGCAGCGCCTCGTCCAGCAGCGCCACGCGCGGCGTGAAGCGCAGCGCCCACCAGCCCTGGGCGGCAGGCGGCACGCCGGGCGCCGGATCAATGGGCGGCAAGCGCCAGGCAAGCCAGTGCATCGCTTACCTCTTGTGGTGTGCGGGCGCTCATGCCCCAGGCCGCTGCCTGTGCTTGCTGGCGCCGCTGCGCCTGGGCCTGCAGCGTGGCGGCCAGCAGCGGCCCGCGCGCAGGCACGGCCACCGGGTGCGCCAGGGGCAGGCCGCGGCGCTTGAAGATGTGCACCAGCAGCATGTCACCCTGGGCCTGCAGCCACAGGCGCAAAGGCGCGGGCGATGCCTGCTGGCGCGCACGCTCGGGCCGCACGACCCACAGCAGCTGGCGGTGCCGTGCAGCCGCCAGCTGCAGCCGGCGCAGCGAGGGCGTGCCCACCTGCGGCAGCCAGGCCAGCACGGCGCACACGTCGCGGCAAGCCAATGCCTGCTCGCAGGCCCAGGCTGCAGCCATATCTGCGGCCATCTTTGCGCCCGGGCCTGCGGGGCGAACACTGCACACCCGCTGCACGGGCACACCTGCCGCCTGCAGCGCGGGCATGAAGGGCTCGAGCGGCGGCGCCACCAGCACGGCGCGGCCGGGCTTGGCGGCAAGCAGGGCAGACAGGGCGGGCAGCACCAGCGTCCATTCGTGGCGCGCGTGGGGTGCCAGCAGCAGCTCGCTCATGCTGCCCAGCGGCCAGCCGCCACCGGGCAGCTGCGCATCCAGCAGCGCATGCCCCGTGGCCAGCGCAGGCGCCTGTGCCTGGGCTTGCGCCCACGCCCCGCCCTGCCAGACACCGGGCAGCGTGGTGATGAATGAAGGAAAAGGTGCACCCATACGTACCCTCCACAAATACTGTTTTAATATACAGTGTTTGCAGAGGGTGCGCTGGGTTCAGTCCGAGATCTGCCGCGCCGAGCAGGCGTCGCGCCAGCGCAGCACGGCGATGTCGCCGGCATCCGCGCTATCTTGCAGCTTCGGCCAGAGGCTTTGGGTGCTGTTCATGATGTTTTGCAGCTGCCACAGTGCCTCGCGCCCCAGCAGGGCAAGCTCGGCCAGGCCTTGGGCGTCGCCTTGCAGGTGCCGCAGCGCCTCTGTCTGCTGCAGGGGGTGTGACCCCGCCTCGACCAGCGATTTTTGCAACGCAGCCAGCCGCTGGCCCACGTAGGCGCAAGCCCGCCCGGAGTCTTGCTCCAGCGATGCCGGGGGGATGCTGGCGCTGGCACTGTCCCAGTCGCCAAAGGCCGCGGACAGCTGCGCAATGATGCGCTCCACATCGTCTTGCGTCACTTGCACGTCGGTCTGAACGGCACGGATTTGCAGCAAGGGCAACAAATGAGCGATCGGGCCCGTGGGGTACCTGCGATGGTTGAGCCGCAGCGTCAGCGACAGGCGCTGGGCTGCGGCCTCGTTGGCGTATTTTTCAAAGAAAGCCGCCGCCACTTCGGCCATCAGCAGAATCTGCCCCATGGGTGAGATCTGGTCACCCGTCAGGCCGCGTGGGTAGCCGCTGCCATCCATGCATTCGTGGTGCTCCAGCACTGCCCGCTCCACCGAGCGGGGATAAACGTTCTGCGCCTGGATGAGCAGCATGGCCGTGACGGCATGTGCAACAAGCTGCTTGCGCCCTACACCAGTCACCTTGTGGGTCGGGTCGTGCCAGACCGGGTCCATGTGCAGCACACCAATGTCGTGCAGCAATGCCGCTGTGGCCAAAGGCACGCATTCGCGGTCGCTCCAGCCGCTTTTGATGCCCAGATAGACAGCTACCAGCATCACGCGCACGCTGTGCGCAAACAGGGCGGGATGCTGCTCGCGCATGACCGTAAGCTTGAACGCCAGTCCGGACGGCAGCAGTATTGAACGCACGGGGGCCAGCAGCCTCTCGGCGGTCATGTCTTCCAGCGTATGCACCAGCAGGTAAGGCAGGGTGTCGTTTTCGCACTGCGCGTCGGCCAGCTGCACTATGGACTGCACGCTGACCATGTCGTCCATGGTCAGGTGATCGTCGATATTGCCGCGCAGCTTGTGCTTGACCAGGCGGTCATAGAGCTTGCTGTCCAGGCGCACCCCCTTGTCCAGCAACTTGATGCCCCGGTCGGTGAACAGGGCCTCCTGCGTCACCACGTTGCTGCGGTCGGCCATCTCGGTGATGACACGCAAATAATGGCGGTTATCGCCGGTTGCCACGTCGGCCGCTACAAGATGAAGGTCAGGGGAATTCATTCGGATCGGGCAAGCTGTTAACAAATGTCAATAGCGAATATACGGTGCTTTGCCCGCTGCAAACTGACAAAAAAGCCGGGGCATGCCCCGGCTTCAAAATCTCCATGCACCACCCTGTATGCCTGGGGTGGCCTGCGCACGTCAGCACATCAACGAATGAGCGTCACACCCGTGTTGGACTGGATTTCGTCAAAGCTCACGCCTGGCGCCAGTTCGACCAACTTCAGCCCTTGGGGGGTGACGTCCATCACGCCCAGGTCGGTGATGATGCGGTTGACCACGCCCACGCCGGTCAGCGGCAAGGTGCATTGGGGCAGTATCTTCAGGTCGGTGGTGCCGTCTTTTTTGCGTGCGACATGCTCCATGAGCACGATCACGCGCTTGACGCCGGCCACCAGGTCCATGGCACCGCCCATGCCTTTGACCATCTTGCCCGGAATCATCCAGTTGGCCAGGTCGCCCTTCTCGCTGACCTGCATGGCGCCCAGGATGGACAGGTTGATCTTGCCGCCGCGGATCATGGCGAACGACTGATCCGAGCCAAAGATGGACGAGCCCGCGATGGTGGTCACCGTCTGCTTGCCGGCGTTGATGAGGTCGGCGTCCACCTTGTCCTCGGTCGGGAACGGGCCGATGCCCAGCATGCCGTTTTCAGACTGCAGCCACACTTCCTTGTCGCCGGTGAAGTTGGCCACCAGCGTGGGAATGCCGATGCCCAGGTTCACGTAGAAGCCATCTTGCAATTCTTGCGCCGCGCGGGCGGCCATCTGGTCTTGGGTCCACGGCATGGTCAGGCTCCTTGCTTTTCGGTGATGGTGCGCTTTTCGATGCGCTTTTCGGGGTTCGGGTTGTGCACGATGCGGTGCACGTAGATGCCGGGCAGGTGGATCTGGTCGGGGTCCAGGGCGCCGGTCTCCACCACCTCCTCCACCTCGACGATGCAAATCTTGCCCGCGGTGGCTGCTGCAGGATTGAAGTTGCGCGCCGTCAGTCGGAACTGCAGGTTGCCCGACTTGTCGGCCCGGTGCGCCTTGACCAGAGACACTTCGGGCACCAGCGAGCGCTCCATCACGTAGGTCTCGCCGTCAAACTCGCGCAGCTCCTTGCCCTCGGCCACGACGGTGCCAACGCCGGTCTTGGTGAAAAAGGCCGGGATGCCCGCGCCGCCAGCGCGCAGCTTCTCGGCCAGCGTGCCCTGGGGGGTGAACTCCAGCTCCAGCTCGCCCGCCAGGTACTGGCGCTCGAACTCCTTGTTCTCGCCCACGTACGAGCTGATCATCTTCTTGATCTGGCGCGTCTCCAGCAACTTGCCCAAGCCGAAGCCGTCAACGCCAGCGTTGTTGGAAATCACGGTGAGATCCTTCACGCCACTATCGCGCAGCGCATCGATCAAGGCCTCCGGTATGCCGCACAGGCCGAAACCACCAACGGCCAACAACTGACCATCGGCCACGACGCCCTTGAGCGCCTCGGCCGCCGAGGGGAAAAGCTTGTTCACTGCTGTCTCCTGGTTTGCAAAATTGATGCGCTACGATACTACGTACCTTTTTAGGTAGTTCTCCCTAAATACTTACACCAACTGCTATGAATGTTGCGGACTACCGCCTGGCCTTTGAGATGGCACCCGTGGGCATGGTGATTTCGCGCAACCGCATCATGGTGGACTGCAACCGCCATGTGTGTGAGATGTTCGGTGCCTCACGCGAGTTGTTGATAGGCCAGTCTTTTCAGGTGCTCTATCCCAGCGCCGACGAATATGAACGCCTGGGTGCACGCATGGCGCCCATTCTCAATGCGCGCGGCCACTATGCCGACAACCGCATCATGAAGCGCGCCAACGGCGAGACCTTCTGGTGCCATGTCTCGGGCTGTGCGCTGGATCGCCAGAACCCGCATGCCTCGGGCATCTGGAGCTTCGAGGATCTTTCCGCCCAGCGCCCCGTGAGGGCAGAGTTGACGGCCCGCGAGCGCGAAGTGGCCGCACGGCTGCTGGATGGCATGACCTCCAAGGAGATCGGCCGCGCGCTCGACATCAGCCACCGCACGGTCGAAATCTACCGCGCACGGCTCATGCGCAAGTACGGCGCCTCCACGGCTGCCGACCTGGTGCAAAAGCTGGTGGCGGGCGGCTAACACCACAAGGCTGCAGGTTCAGCAAGGCAAAACGCCACCGGCCTGACTCCTTTGCGGAGATCAGGCCGGTGGCGTTTTAGGTGTGCCCAGGCGCAGGTGCGCGGGTAGTGCAGGCTTACGCCAGATCGAAGCGATCGAGGTTCATCACCTTGGTCCATGCCGCCACAAAGTCACGCACAAACTTTGCGTGGGCATCTGCGCTGGCATAGACCTCTGCCAGTGCGCGCAGCACCGAGTTGGAGCCAAAGACCAGGTCGTTGCGGGTGGCGGTGTATTGCACCGCACCCGTCTTGCGGTCGCGGCCTTCGAACAACTCGTTGGCGGCATCCGCTGGCTTCCATACGATGCCCATGTCCAGCAGGTTGACGAAGAAGTCGTTGCTGAGCACGCCCACCTTGTCGGTGAACACGCCGTGCCGGCTGCCATCATGGTTGGCGCCCAGCACGCGCAGGCCGCCCACCAGTGCGGTCAGTTCCGGCGCGGTCAGCGTCAGTTGCTGTGCCTTGTCGATCAGCAGCTCCTCGGTCGAGGCGCCGCCAGCAACACGGCGGTAATTGCGGAAACCATCAGCCAGTGGCTCCATGACCTCAAATGACGCGACATCAGTCTGATCCTGGCGCGCATCCACCCTGCCTGGCGCGAAGGGCACTTCAACGGTGATGCCCGCAGCCTGGGCGGCCTGCTCGACGCCCACCACGCCGGCCAGCACGATCACATCGGCCAGCGATGCCTTGCCGGATGCCTTCTGAATGGCTTGCAGTTTGGGCAGCACGGCCACGGCAGCAGCGTTGACGGCCCAGTCTTTTTGCGGCGCCAGCGCCAGGCGCGCGCCGTTGGCGCCTCCGCGCTTGTCGCCGCCGCGGAAGGTGGAGGCCGAAGCCCAGGCCACCGACACCAGTTCGCTCACCGACAGGCCCGATGCGGCAATCTGCGCTTTCAGGTCGGCAATGTCGGCAGCCGTGGGCGTGTGTTGCGCTGGGGGCAGCGGGTCTTGCCAGACCAGGTCTTCCTTCGGCACTTCGGGGCCCAGGTAACGCGCCTTGGGGCCCATGTCGCGGTGGGTCAGCTTGAACCAGGCACGCGCAAAGGCTTCGTTGAAGGCCTGCGGGTCGTTCAGGAAGCGGCGCGAGATTTTCTCGAACCCGGGGTCAAAGCGCAGCGTCAGGTCAGTCACCAGCATGGTGGGCTTGCGCTTTTTGGACGGGTCGAACGGGTCGGGAATGATCTCGGGCGCGTCCTTGGCCTCGAACTGGATGGCGCCGGCCGGGCTGCGCGTCTGCACCCATTCGTACTTGAACAGGTTCTCGAAGTAGTTGTTGCTCCACTGCGTGGGCGTCTGCGTCCAGACCACCTCCAGGCCGGACGTGATGGCGTCCGCGCCGCTGCCGCTGCCGTGGCTGCTGGCCCAGCCCAGGCCCATCTGCTCGATGGACGCTGCCTCGGGGGCTGCGCCCACATGGCTGGCAGAAGCGGCGCCGTGGGTCTTGCCCAGCGTGTGACCGCCGGCGATCAGGGCCACGATTTCTTCATCATCCATGGCCATGTTGCCAAAGGTGGCGCGGATGCCGGCTGCGGCCGACAGCGGGTCGCCGCTGGCGTTGGGGCCTTCGGGGTTGACGTAGATCAGGCCCATTTCGGTGGCGGCCAGGGGGTTCTTGGCCAGCACTTCGGGGTTGCGGTGGGCCAGCCAGGTTTTCTCGTCGCCCCAGTTCACGTCCTGGTCGGGTTCCCACACGTCTTCACGGCCGGCGCCAAAGCCAAAGGTGCGAAAGCCCGAGTTTTCCAGCGCCACGTTGCCCGCCAGAATCATCAGGTCGGCCCAGGAGATTTTCTGCCCGTACTTTTGCTTGACCGGCCACAGCAGACGGCGCGCCTTGTCCAGGCTCACGTTGTCGGGCCAGCTGTTGAGCGGGGCAAACCGCTGCTGGCCGCGCCCGGCGCCGCCGCGGCCATCGACCAGGCGGTAGGTGCCCGCGCTGTGCCACGCCATGCGAATGAACAGGCCCGCGTAGGTGCCCCAGTCGGCGGGCCACCAGTCCTGTGAATCGGTCAGCAGCGCCTTCAGGTCGGCCTTCAGCGCGGCGTAATCGAGCTTTTTGAATTCCTCGGCATAGCTGAACTGCTCTCCCAGGGGGTTGGATCGCTCGGAATGCTGATTCAGCAAGTCCACGCGCAACTGGTTGGGCCACCAGTCCTGATTGGTGGTGCTGCTGCTGGCGCCAGCAACATGAAAGGGGCATTTGGATTCAGTAGTCACGTGGAACTCCTTGAGGTGGTGAGTACACAGCGATGATAGGCAGGCACGCATTAAATAAAAAATCAATTAATGCAAAGTCAGTAATAGCTTTTTTTGGAGACTCCATGCCCCGCTACCCCTACCCCGACCTGAACACCCTGCCCGACGACATCCGCACCCGCATCCTGGAGGTGCAGGAAAAGGCCGGCTTCATCCCCAACGTGTTCCTGGCGTTTGCGCGCCGCCCGGCCGAGTGGCGCGCGTTCTTCGCCTACCACGACGCGCTGATGCTCAAGGAAGAAGGCAGCCTGACCAAGGGTGAGCGCGAGATGATCGTCACCGCCACCAGCGCCGCCAACCAGTGCCTGTATTGCGTGGTGGCCCACGGCGCCATCCTGCGCATCTACGAAAAAAAGCCCTATGTAGCCGACCAGGTGGCGGTCAACCACCGCAAGGCCGGCATCAGCCCGCGCCAGCGCGCCATACTCGACTTTGCGATGAAGGTCTGCCAGCGTTCGCACGAGGTGGAAGACGCCGACTTTGCCGCCCTGCACGCGCACGGCTTTGATGACGAGGACATCTGGGACATCGCCGCCATCACCGCGTTTTTCGGGTTGAGCAACCGCATGGCCAGCTTTGCCGGCATGCAGCCCAACCCCGAGTTCTATCTGATGGGCCGCGTGCTCCGCGCAAAGCCAGCCTGAGCTTGGCGCCGCCTCCAAATCGCTCTCAATAAAATAGCTTCCAGCGCTTGCTGCATAAGCGCTGGAAGCCTTTTTTATCTAGAAGCCGTGACCGAGCCGCGGCAGCCGTCAAAAGTATCCAGCCCGCGCTGGTATGAAGGCGATTGCACGTCCAGCAGGCCCAGCATGGAGTGGTAGAGATGGTCATGCGTCAGCGGTGTGTCGGCACTGGCGCGCAGGCAGTCGGCCGACAGCTTCTCGCGGCGCAGCATGCTGTCATGCATCCACGCCACCATGGGCACATGCTTTTGCACGTCGGGTGCCATGCCGTAGGGCATGCCATGCAGGAACAGGCCGTATTCGCCCAGTGATTCGCCGTGGTCGCTCAGGTACAGCAGACCCGTGTCGTAACGGGCGCTCTGGCCCCGCAGCCAGTCGATGGTCTTGCCCAGAAAGGCGTCGGTTGCGGCGATGGAGTTGTCGTAGGCGTTCACCAACTCGCCATGGGGGCAGTCGGCCAGCACCTCGGTGCGGCACTCGGGCATGAAACGCTTGGCGCTGCCTGCCGATCGCTTGTAGTACGCCGGGCCGTGGCTGCCCATCTGGTGCAGCACCAGCAGCACGCCGCGTTCGCGCCGGGCGGCTGGCAAGGCGGCCAGGCGCGCATCCAGGTTGTGCAGCATGGCCTCGTCGCGGCATTCGCCGCCGTCGCACAGGCTTTGGCGCGCGGCATCGTCCAGACCATCGACGGCCTTGGCGCGCGGCACGCGGTCGCACACGCCCTTGCAGCCGGACTGATTGTCCAGCCACAGCACACCCATGCCGGCAGCCTGGGCCACGTCCAGCAGGTTTTCGTAGTCGTTGTCGCGCGACTCGAAGGCGCTTTTGCCCAATGGCGAGAACATGCACGGCAGCGACGCCAGCGTGCTGGTGCCGCAGGATCGCACCTCGCGCCAGCTGAACGCGCCGCGCCGGGCCAGCTCGGGCGTGGTGTCGCGGCCGTAGCCGTTGATGCCGAAGTTCTCGGCCCGGGCGGTCTCGCCCACCACCAGCACGAACAGCAGCGGCCGGGCACCGGCCGTGTAGCTGGCGCCCAGCGCCGCACCTTGCGTCATGGGCACCAGCGTGCGGCTGCGCGCGAACACCGGGCGCAACACCACAGCCGTGGTCGAATACAAACTGGCCAGCGGATTCATCATGTAGCGCAGGTGCGGGTGGTTGCGCATCAGCGGCGCCAGGTCACGCGACAGGGCTGCCACCGTGCCGGCGGCCACGCCCAGCGCCACCACCAGCATCACCAGATTGCGCCCCACCTGGCGCAGCGGCGTCGCGGCCGTGACGCGCACGCGCAGCAGCCACAAGCCGGGCAGCGCCACCACGGCCAGCACGCTGACCAGCAGGCGCAGGCTCAGCAGGTCGGCTACTTCGCCCGCGTCGGTCTGCAGCACGTTGGCGGCCATGCCCGAGTCCATGACCACGCTGTAGGTCAGCATGTAGTACTGCGCCAGCGCGGCCACCAGCACCACCAGCCACCACAGCAGCTTCATGCCGCGCGCAGTCCAGGCCATGAAGGCAAAAATGGCCACCATGCCGCAGACGATCAACACCGCCAGCCCGGCTGCCGGGCGCAGGTACTGGCTGGGTGCCCCGCCAATGCGCGCCAGCTGCAGCCACAGCGGCCAGTTGGCCGCCAGCAGCAGGTACAGCGACAGGCGCACCACGATCTGCTGGGCTGACAGCGGTGCGGACAGCCAGCCGTCCAGCAGGCGCAGCGCCTCGCGCAAACGCGCGGCAATGCCATCGACGGCTGTAGAAGGTTGAGAAGAGATCGGCACGGTGGCCGGGGCGTGAGAAGCGGAAGAGGCGCGCAAGAACATGCCGTCATCGTCACGCCCGTCCCTGAAAGCAAGCTGAAGACGCGGCTCAGGTTTCGTTCAGCTTTGTATCTGGCACCAGCTTGCGGCGCGCATGCCAATGCACCGCCGCGTCCCAGCCCAGCCCCACGGCCCAGCAAGTCCATGCCGTCCACAAGGTGTGGCTCATGAAATGCGCGCCCCGCATTTGCTGCGCCCAGCCCAGCGCCAACCCCGCCGCCAGCGATAGTGCCAGCCAGGCCCCTGCCACATCGGGCGCGGCGCGGCGCAGCACAAACCAGCCTGCGACAAAGCCAAAGCCCGCCGACGCGTGGCCTGCCGGAAAGCAGTGCCCCGGCCCCAGGTCGCGCACGCCCCACAGCCAGTGCGACACGTAGGGCGCCACGCCGCCAAACTCGGCCAGATCCCAGGGGCAACTGGTGGCATTGATCCGCTTGAAGGCCACCACCGCCAGCATGGCGCAGGCGATGGACAGCACCAGCTGCCAGCGCTGCGCAGGCGCCAGGTGGGCCAGGAAACCCCAGGGGCGAAAAATACCCAGCACCAGTGCAGCGATCACCGCGCCGCAGGCATAGCGCGGCCACTCATGCGTCAGCACGGTGAAGGCGTGATGACCTCGCCAGGCAAAACCGCGGGCATCACCAAACAGGCGGGCCATCGGCAAATCGAGCCCGCCCGCATCCAGCAAGGCAATCGACAAGAACAACAACAGCGTCAGAACACACAAGCGGCGCAGATTCCACAAAGACATCACCCAAAAGACGGCACATGGCCGCACAGGCATCAAAGAACAGGGATGCGCAGACTAGGGCAATGACCTGAATGCACCATGAACACAGCGCGGCGCGCCAAGTCCTACACTTTCGGCCCGACCCACAACCGAGAAATTTGCATGCGCGTGCTGCTGGTGGAAGATGACAAGGCCCTGTCCGATGCCGTATGCGGCTACCTGCGGGCCAAGGCCTGCGTGGTGGATGCCGTGCCCAGCCTGGCGCAGGCCGGCGCGGCGCTGCACGCGGCGCAGTACGCCGCGGTGCTGCTAGACCTGCATCTGCCTGACGGCGACGGCCTGAGCCTGCTGCCGCAGGTGCGCACACTCAAAGACCGGCCCATCGTCATCGTGCTCACAGCGCGCGACCAGGTCAGCGAACGCATCGCGGGGCTGGATGCCGGGGCCGATGACTACCTGGTCAAGCCCTACGACCCCGGCGAGCTGGTGGCGCGCCTGCGCGCCGTGGAGCGGCGGCGCAATGCTGCCGCCGTGCCGGTGCTGACGCTGGGCGACCTGCAGATCGACCTGGCGCGCGAGCAAGTGCGCCGCAGCGGCATGCCGGTCACGCTGACGCAAAAAGAATGGGCGCTGCTGCGCGTGCTGGCCCTGCGGCCCGAGCGCATCCACACGCGCGAAAGTCTGCAGGACGCCCTGTATGGCTTTGATGAAGAGGCCGACAGCAACACGCTGGAAGTCTTCATCAGCCGGCTGCGGCGCAAACTGGGGCGCGAGCACATCGAAACCCTGCGCGGCCAGGGCTATCGGCTGGTCAATCGCCCCGCAGAAAGCACCGCCGCATGACGGCGCCACGCCTGTGCGAGCGCCTGCAGGCGCAGACCCTGGCAGGACGACTGACGCGCAGCCTGATCCTGTGGGTGGGCGGCGTGTGGCTGGTGTGCCTGCTGGGCGTGGTGTGGTTTACAGATCGGGAGATCAACCACAATTTCGACGACGAGCTGGCAGAGGTGTCGCACCGCATGTTCGACATCGCGCTGAACCACGTGGACTCTGCCGCGCCGCAGGGCCAGGCACCAGGCGATATTCAAGGCCCGCTGATCCTGCCCTCGCCCGGCTCGTTTGCCGATGCCGACGTGCTCTACCAGATCGTTGCGCCTGACACGCGCGTGCTGGCACGATCGGCCAAGGCCCGGGCCGAGCAGTTCGACGTGCCGCTGGCGCCGGGCTTCGAAAACACCCACGCCTGGCGCGTCTATACGCTGCGCCACCCCACGCGGGCGCTGTTCCTGCAAGTGGCGGACCCGCTGCACGAGCGGCGCGAGGCCGTCAACCGCACGCTGTTCGGCCTGGGCAGCGTCATGGCGGCCATACTGCCACTGCTGGCGCTGCTGCTGCGGCGCATTGCGCGGCGCGAACTGCGGGTGCTGGACCGGCTGATGCACGAAATCAGCCTGCGCGACGGGCAGCAGCTCAACGCCATCGCCCTGCCCGGGCTGCCGCGCGAGCTGCGCAGACTGGAAGACCATGTCAACCGCCTGCTGGAGCGCCTGTCTGGCGCGCTGGACGTGGAGCGCGCGCTGGCCGCCAATGCAGCGCATGAGCTGCGCACGCCGCTCACCGCCGCACGCCTGCGGCTGCAAACCGCGCTGGAGCACGGTCTGAGCCGCGTCGACGTGCAGGCGGCCATCGACGCGCTGCAAACCCTGAGCCGGCGCACCGAAAAGCTGCTGCAGCTGTCGCGCGCCGAGTCCAGCGCCCCCTACACCCGCGAGCCAGTGGATCTGGCGCTGCTGGCCAACACCGTGGCGCAGGAGTTTTGGCAGGACGAGCGCGCCTCGGAGCGGCTGGACCTGGTGCTGGCCCATGAAGGCCCCGCCCCCGTGGCGCTGGGCGACTTTGATGCGCTGGCCATCGCCCTGCGCAACCTGGTGGAAAACGCGCTGAACTACGCCAGCGACAGCCCCGTAGAGCTGATCGTGGGCCCGGGCTGCGAAGTGGCCGTGCGCGACCACGGCCCCGGCGTCAGCGGCGACCGTCTCCAAACCCTGCAGCAGCGCCATGTGCGCCAAAGTGCAGATCAAGCAGGCTACGGGCTGGGCCTGTCCATCGTGGCCACTATCGCGGCCAAGCACGGCACGCGCCTGCAGCTCACGTCGCCGCTGCCGGGGCAGTCCGGCGGATTCGAGGCGCGGCTGGCGCTGATGGCCCGGCCCTGAAGCCCATACCCGCGCCGAAGGCCCGCAGCCCAATGGCTCGCCTTTTTTCTGTAAACCGATGACTACAATCGCCCGACCGCGAGACCCCTGTCCCGAAACAGGCCGGCTTCCACCTGTTTTTCCACTATTGCATCCAAAGAGACATCCATGACGAACGACGAAATCCTTAGCACCTACGGTCCCCGAGAGGCCATGGAATATGACGTGGTGATCGTCGGTGGCGGCCCCGGCGGGCTTGCCACGGCCATACGCCTCAAGCAGCTGGCGGCCGAAAAGGGGCAGGACGTATCTGTCGTGGTGCTGGAAAAAGGCTCCGAGCCCGGCGCGCACATTCTGTCGGGCGCCATCATGGATCCACGGGCGCTGACCGAACTGATCCCCGACTGGAAGGCCAAGGGCGCGCCGCTGAACCAGCCGGTCACCGACGATGCCTACATCTTCCTGTCGGAAAAATCGGGCTACCGCGTGCCCAATATGTTTCTGCCGCCGTTTGCACACAACCACGGCAACTACATCATCAGCCTGGGCGCGGTCACCAAATGGCTGGGTGAGCAGGCCGAAGCGCTGGGCGTGGAAATCTTCCCGGGTTTCACCGCCGCCGAGGTGCTCTACAACGACGATGGCTCCGTCAAGGGCGTGGCCACCGGCAACATGGGTATTGGCAAGGACGGCGAGCCCACCGACAACTTTCAGCTGGGTATGGAGCTGCTGGGCAAGTACACCGTGTTTGCCGAAGGCGCGCGCGGCCACCTGGGCAAGCAGCTGATTGCCAAGTACCGGCTGGACGCCGGGCGCGACCCGCAAAGTTTTGGCATCGGTATCAAAGAGCTGTGGGAGATTGACCCCGCCCGCCACCAGCCCGGCTTTGTCATGCACACCGCCGGCTGGCCCATGGAAAACGACACCTACGGCGGCGCCTTCCTCTACCACCTGGAGGGCAACAAGGTCGCGCTGGGCTTTGTGACCGGCCTGGGCTACACCAACCCCTATCTGAGCCCGTTTGAGGAATTCCAGCGCTGGAAGACCCACCCCAACGTCCGTTACTACCTTGAAAACGACAAGGGCGAAGTCACCGGCAAACGCCTGTCTTACGGCGCGCGCGCCATCAACGCCAGCGGCATCAACGCGCTGCCCAAGTTCGTCTTCCCTGGCGGTGCGCTGGTGGGCTGCAATGCAGGCTTTTTGAACGTGAGCCGCATCAAGGGCAGCCACGCTGCCATCAAGACCGGCATGCTGGCCGCCGAGGCCGCCTATGACGCCATCACCGCCGGCCGCCAGCACGACGAACTGGCCGCCTACACCGAAGCCTTCGACAAGAGCTGGCTGCACACCGAGCTGAACAAGGACCGCAACTTCAAGAACTGGTTCAAGCACGGCCTGACGGTGGGCACGCTGATGAACGGCTTTGAACAATTTGTGCTGCGCGGCCACATCCCTTGGACCATCCACCGCGACAAGCCTGACCACGCATACCTCAAGCCCGCAGCTGAGTGCCAGCCCATCGTCTATCCCAAGCCCGATGGCAAGCTGACCTTCGACCGCCTGTCCAGCGTGTTCATCAGCAACACCAACCACGAAGAAAACCAGCCCGCGCACCTGACGCTCAAGGACGCCAGCGTGCCGGTCAACATCAACCTGGCCAAGTACGCCGGCCCCGAGGCGCGCTACTGCCCTGCCGGTGTGTACGAATTTGTGCCCGACGAGACCAAGGGCGGCAACGCCCAGCGCCTGCAGATCAACGCGCAAAACTGCGTGCACTGCAAGACCTGCGACATCAAGGACCCCACGCAGAACATCGTCTGGGTCACGCCCGAAGGCGGCGGCGGCCCCAACTACTCGGGCATGTAAGCTGCCGTGGGGGCGTTGATTTGCTATGTAATCAATAGCTTTCAGCGCTTTGTGAATAAGGGCTAGAGGCCAATTTGACACTTATAACTGCAAAAGGAGATAGACACCCATGAAGACCTTTTCCCTGGCGCCTCTGGGCGCAATTGCACTGGCGCTTGCCGCCTTGTCCCCGCTGGCGCATGCCCAGCAAAAGTCGGTGGCCGTCACCGCCATCGTGGAGCACCCGGCGCTGGACTCGATTCGCGACGGCGTGAAGGCGCAGCTGCAGGCCGCCGGCTACGAAGAGGGCAAGAACCTCAAGTGGCAGTACCAGAGCGCCCAGGGCAACACCGGCACTGCCGCGCAGATCGCACGCAAGTTCGTGGGTGACAAGCCCGATGCCATCGTCGCCATCGCCACCCCGTCCGCCCAGGCCGTGGTGGCCGCCACCAAAGCCGTGCCCGTGGTGTTCTCGGCCGTGACAGACCCCGTGGCCGCCAAGCTGGTCAAGAACTGGGAGCCCTCCAAGACCAACGTGACCGGCGTGTCAGACGTGCTGGCACTGGACAAGCAGATCGACCTGATCAAGCAGGTGGTGCCGGGCGCCAAGCGCGTGGGCATGGTCTATAACCCCGGCGAAGCCAATTCGGTGGTGGTGGTCAAGCAGCTCAAGGAACTGCTGCCCAAGATGGGCATGACGCTGGTGGAAGCCGCGGCCCCCCGCTCGGTGGACGTGGGCAGCGCCGCGCGCAGCCTGGTGGGCAAGGTGGACGTGATCTACACCAACACCGACAACAACGTGGTGTCGGCCTACGAGTCGCTGGTGAAGGTGGGCCAGGAGGCCAAGCTGCCGCTGGTGGCATCCGACACCGACAGCGTCAAGCGTGGCGCCATCGCCGCTCTGGGCATCAACTACCGCGACCTGGGCGAACAGACGGGGCGCATCGTGGTGCGCCTGCTCAAGGGCGAAAAGCCCGGCGACATCAAGCCCGAGGTCAGCACCAAGGTGGAGCTGTTCGTAAACCCCGGCGCTGCCGAAAAGCAAGGCGTGAAGCTGTCAGACGCGCTGCTCAAGTCTGCTGCGCAAGTGGTTCAATAAGTCCCGGCGCCTCACCTGGGCCACGCTTTGCAGCCCAGGCAGTCGGCCTGTTCACGCAGGAGCCATGGCACACCGTGGCTCCTGTTTTTAGTTTCAACCGCCACTGTCCATGTCACTCTTTTCCCTGCTGGGCGCCGTCGAGATCGGCCTGATCTTCAGCCTGGTCGCCCTGGGCGTCTTCATCTCGTTTCGGCTGCTGCGCTTTCCCGACCTGACGGTGGACGGCAGCTTCCCGCTGGGCGGTGCCGTCTGCGCCATCCTGATCTCCACGGGCCACAACCCCTACGTGGCCACGGTGGCTGCCACCGCTGCGGGGGCGGTTGCGGGCCTCATCACCGGCTGGCTGAATGTGCGCCTGAAGATCATGGACCTGCTGGCGTCCATCCTGATGATGATCGCGCTGTACTCCATCAACCTGCGCATCATGGGCGGCCCCAATGTGCCGCTGATCAACGAAGACACGCTGTTCACCTTGCTGCAGCCGCCGGGGCTGGATGACTACTGGTCGCGCCCCATGATCCTGCTGGTGATCGTGATCGCGGCCAAGCTGTTCATGGACTGGTTCTTCGCCACCGAGCGCGGCCTGGCGATTCGCGCCACCGGCTCCAACGCGCGCATGGCCCGCGCGCAGGGCATCAACACCGGCGCCATGCTGCTGCTGGGCATGGCGGTGTCCAACGCGCTGGTGGCGCTGGCGGGCGCGCTGTTTGCGCAGACGCAGGGCGGCTCCGACATCTCCATGGGCATCGGCACCATCGTCATTGGGCTGGCCGCGGTGATCGTGGGCGAGAGCATCCTGCCCTCGCGCCGGCTGGTGCTGGCCACGCTGGCGGTGGTGATCGGTGCCATCGTCTATCGCTTTTTCATTGCGCTGGCGCTCAACAGCGACTTCATCGGCCTGAAGGCGCAAGACCTGAACCTGGTGACTGCCGTGCTGGTGACCATTGCGCTGGTCATTCCGCAAATCAAGCGCAAGCTGGCTGCGCGCGGCCGCTGAACGGCTGTAGTAGGAAACCCCCATGCTGAGCGCACAAGACCTCTTCATCACCTTCAACCCGGGCACGCCGATCGAGACACGCGCGCTGAGCGGCATGTCGCTGGACATTCCAGCAGGCCAGTTCGTCACCGTGATCGGCTCCAACGGCGCGGGCAAGTCCACGTTTCTCAATGCCATCTCGGGCGACCTGTCCGTCGATACCGGCCGCATCTCCATCGACGGCCAGGACGTGACGCGCCAGCCCGTGTGGGAGCGCGCCCAGCGCGTGGCACGCGTGTTCCAAGACCCCATGGCCGGCACCTGCGAAGACCTCACCATCGAAGAAAACATGGCCCTGGCCCAGCAGCGCGGCACGCGCCGCGGCCTGATCGGCGCGGTCAAGGCCGGGGAACGCGACATGTTCCGCGCCCGCCTGGCCACACTGGGCCTGGGACTGGAAAACCGGCTCACGGATCGCATCGGACTGCTGTCGGGCGGCCAGCGCCAGGCGGTCAGTCTGCTGATGGCGGCGCTACAGCCCTCGCGCATCTTGCTGCTGGACGAGCACACCGCCGCGCTGGATCCGCGCACGGCCGATTTTGTGCTGCAGCTCACGGCGCGCATCGTGTCCGAAAACCAGCTGACCACCATGATGGTCACGCACAGCATGCGCCAGGCGCTGGACGTGGGCCAGCGCACCGTGATGCTGCACCAGGGCCAGGTGGTGCTGGACGTGTCGGGCGACGAGCGCGCCCGCCTGGACGTGCCCGACCTGCTGCAGATGTTCGAGAAAGTGCGCGGCGAAAAGCTCGCCGACGACGCGCTGCTGCTGGGCTGAGGCCTGGGGGCGGCAGCCCCTGCGCGCAGCAGGCACCGTCAATCGCCGCCCAAGACCTCCACCACATAATCGACGAAGCTCTGCAGCTTCTGGGTGCGCAGCCGACCCGGCGCCGTCAGCAGATGCACCGGCAGCGATGGCGGCGCGTAGCCCGGCAGCACGGGCACCAGGCGCCTTGCGCGCAGGTCGTCCGCCACCAGCGGCACCGGCTGCAAGATGATGCCCATGCCCCCCAGCGCCGCCACGCGCAGCGCCTGACCCACATTGGCCGATAGCGCGCCGCTGACCTGCACCTGCTCGCGCCCGCCTGGGCCGTCGAAGTACCACTCCTCCCGGGGCGACCAGTGGCTGAAGCCCAGGCATTGGTGCCGCTGCAAGTCTTGCGGCGTGCGGGGCTCGCCCTGCGCGGCCAGATACGCGGGCGCCGCGCAAGCCACCATCTGGTAGGGCGCCAGCGCCCGCGCGCGCAGGCCCGAGTCCGGCAGCGCGCCCACGCGAAAGACCGCGTCATACCCCTGCGCAATCACATCCACCACGCTGTCGCTCAGCTCCAGCCCCAGCGTCACCTGCGGGTGCCTGGCCCGGTAGCCGGGCAGCACGGCGGCCAGGCAATAGGTGCCGTAGTTGATGGAGGCGCTGATGCGCAAATGCCCCTGTGCCAGCTGGCGGCTTTCCTGGGCGATGCTGTCGGCCGCTGCAACTTCGGCCAGCACGATCTTGCAGCGCTCGTAATAGGCGCGCCCTACTTCGGTCAGGCTCTGGCGGCGGGTGCTGCGGTTGAGCAGCATGACGCCCAGAGCGGCCTCCAGCTGGCGCACATGCTTGCCCACCATCGGCGCCGACAGGCCCAGCACCTGGGCCGCGGCGGCAAACGAGCCGCACTCCACCGCCTTCACAAACACCGCCATGCTGCCGAGCTTGTCCATTGATTACAAACCATTGGTTTTTATTCAATGAATTATGTGCTGATTGATTCAATATCGATACCTCCTTAAAGTGGGCGCATTGTTTTCACACACCCCCAGAAAGGTCTTTTCATGCTGAATATCGATTTGCGCGGCAAAACCGCTGTCGTCACGGGCTCCACTGTCGGAATCGGGCTGGCCATCGCCAAGTCGCTGGCGCAGGCCGGTGCTGCGGTGGTCGTCAACGGCCGCAAGCCTGAGGCCGTCGAGCAAGCGGTGCAGGCCGTACGCCAGCATGCCCAAGGCGCCAGCGTGCAGGGCGTGGCAGCCGACCTGGGCACGGCCGAGGGCTGCCGCCAACTGGCGGCCCAGGCGCCGCACTGCGACATCCTGATCAACAACCTGGGCATCTACGGCACCACGCCGTTCCTGGAGATTGGCGACGACGAGTGGCAGCGCTACTGGGACGTGAACATCATGTCCGGCGTGCGCATGTCGCGCGCCTACATGCCGCAGATGCTGGAGCGCAACTGGGGCCGGGTGGTGTTCATTGCGTCGGAATCGGCGCTCAACATTCCGGGCGACATGGTGCATTACGGCACCACCAAAACCGCCATGCTGGGCCTGGCCCGCGGCCTGGCCAAGACGGCGCGGGGCACAGGCGTCACCGTCAACAGCGTGCTGCCCGGCCCCACCCTGTCCGAAGGCGCCGCGCACATGCTGATGGCCACCGCGGCACCCGGCCAGACGCTGGAAGAAGCCGGCGTGGCCTTCGTCCAGCAGCACCGCCCCTCGTCCATCATCGGCCGGGCCGCGCAACTGGAAGAAGTGGCCAACATGGTGGCCTACGTGGCGTCGCCCCTTTCGTCGGCCACCACGGGCGCCGCGTTGCGCGTGGAAGGCGGCATCGTGGATAGCCTGTAAGGCACATGGCACACCAGCGCTGCTGACTACAACGCAGCGCCTGGTTTACTACTAAAAAAATAGCTGCTGGCGCTTTATTGATAAGGGCTGGCGGCTTTTTTTCATTCAAAAGCCCGCACTACACCCCCAGCGGCAAATCGGCTTTCTTCAGCGTGCGCAGCACAAAGCTGGAGCGGCTGTGGCTGATGCCCTTGATCTTGTAGAGCTTCTCGCGCAGCAGGCGCTCGTAGTCGCGCGTGTCTTTCACCACCACGCGCAGCAGGTAGTCGTAGTCGCCCGACACCAGATGCGCCTCGATCACCTCGGGAATGCTGGCCAGGGTTTCGCCAAACTTTTCCAGCGTGTTGTCGGAATGGCTGTCGAGCGTGACCATCACCAGCACCGTATCCGGCAGATCAAGCGCCCGCGCATTCAAACGCACGGTGTAGCCCTCGATCACGCCGGCCTCCTCCATCTTTTTGATGCGCCCCCAGCACGGCGAGGGGCTCAGGCCGACGGCAGCGCCGATTTCCTGCAAGCTGGCGCGAGCATTGGCCTGCAAAACCGAGAGGATTTTTCTATCAAGGCGATCCATGGTTTGATTATTCAAAATTAATCCAATTTTGCAGAATATTTTTCTGCAAAAAAGACTAAAAGCCAGAAATACAGCAAAAGCATCTGTGCCCTGTGGCGCATACTTCTTCCCATCAAGGCGCTCTTACCGGAGCGCATAACATTGACAAGCCCCCACCCGGTTACCGCCGGGCTGGGGATTGGCAAAACCGGCCACCGCGGCACTTTTAAACGAAAACCCTGCACACCCCCTGCCCTTGACATGCGGGCAATGCCAGTAGAATGCTGGCCCGTCAGGAGAGAGCCGCAGCGCACCGCGCAAGGCCGCCGAAGGCGCAGGCAGCAGCCGAACGCTCAGGCAAAAGGACTGACGACACGCCCGCAGGGATGCGGGCGTTTCCTTGCTGGAGAGAGGCCGCCCGCACGCCCGGGCAGCCCACCGAAGGAGCAAGCCCGCCCCCCGCAATGGGTATCAGGCCGGGTGAATCTCTCAGGTAAAGCGGACAGCAGGACACACCCGCCGCCAGTGCCCCATCAGGCCGGCTGCGGTTTCCCATTCATCCTGGAGAAACGCCGTGTCCACTGCCGCCCCTGCCCAAGCGCCACTTCTGACCACCCCGCTCAATGCCCTGCACCTGGAACTGGGCGCGCGCATGGTGCCCTTTGCCGGTTACTCGATGCCCGTGCAGTACCCGGCAGGCCTTATCGCAGAGCACCAGCACACGCGCACGCAGGCCGGTTTGTTTGATGTCTCGCATATGGGGCAGCTGCGCCTGGTCGGCCCCGATGCCGCCGCGGCGTTCGAGTCGCTGATGCCCGTGGACGTGATCGACCTGCCCGTGGGCAAGCAGCGCTACGGCCTGCTGCTGAACGACGCGGGCGGCATCATCGACGACCTGATGTTCTTTCGCGTGGCGCAGGACGAGCTGTTCGTGATCGTCAACGGCGCCTGCAAGGCGGGTGACATCGCCCACATCCAGGAGCGCATCGGCCAGCGCTGCCAGGTCATCCCCCTGCCCGATCAGGCCCTGCTGGCGCTGCAAGGCCCGCAGGCCGCCGCCGTGCTGGCGAGCCTGGCGCCGGGCGTGGACAAGCTGGTGTTCATGACCGGCGGGCATTTCGACATTGCCGGCGCGCCCTGCTTTGTCACGCGCAGCGGCTACACGGGCGAAGACGGCTTTGAGATCTCAGTGCCCGCAACGCACGCTGAAGCCCTGGCGCGCACGCTGCTGGCGCAGCAGCAGGTCAAGCCGATTGGCCTGGGCGCGCGCAACTCGCTGCGTCTGGAAGCCGGCCTGTGCCTGTACGGCAACGATATCGACGCCACCACCACTCCGGCCGAAGCCGGGCTGAACTGGGCCATCCAGAAAGTGCGCCGCACCGGCGGCGCCCGCGCGGGGGGCTTTCCGGGCGCGGACGCGGTGCTGGCGCAGATCGACAACCCCGCCAGCCTCACGCGCAAGCGCGTGGGCCTGGTGGCGCTGGAGCGCGTGCCCGTGCGCGAGGGCACGGCGCTGCACAGCGAATCGGGCGAGCCCATCGGCCAGGTCACCAGCGGCCTGCTCGGCCCCACGGTCAACGCGCCCATTGCCCTGGGCTATGTGCCGCCCGCCTTTTCTGCCGTTGGCACGCGGGTCAACGCCATCGTGCGCGGCAAGGCCGTGCCCATGCAGGTGTGCGCCACGCCCTTCACACCCGCGCGCTACTTCCGTGGCTAAATCCGCGTCTCTACCTTCTCTTTTCCATCCAGGAGCCTTTCCCATGACGATCAAATTCTCCAAAGACCACGAGTGGATCAACGCCGCCGATGTCAACGCCGCCGTGGTGGGCATTACCGTGCATGCCCAGGATGCGCTGGGCGACGTGGTCTTCGTGGATCTGCCCGAAGTGGGCGGCCTCTTCGCCCAGGGCGAAGTAGCAGGCGTGGTCGAATCCGTGAAAGCCGCCGCCGATGTGTACATGCCCGTGGCCGGCGAGATCGTCGAAGTCAACGAAGCCCTGCGCGCCGACCCCTCGCTGGCCAACAGCGACCCACTGGGCGCAGGCTGGTTCTTCAAGGTCAAGCTGGCCGACGCCAGCCAGCTGGACGCCTTGCTGGACGAAACCGCCTACCAAGATTTCGCGGCAAATTCTTAAGTTCGATAGTCCTTAATTGATAGCAGCTGGCGCTTGATTGACAAGCGCCAGAGGCTGTTTTTATTCATTAAAACCATGCCCACCCTTGAAGCCCTGGAGAACGCCACCGAATTCCTGCCCCGCCACATCGGCATTGATGCGGCCGACGAGGCGCACATGCTGTCGGTGATTGGCGAGGCCTCGCGCAGCGCGCTGATCGACTCCATCGTGCCGCGCTCCATCGCGCGCCAGCAGTCCATGGATCTGCCCGCCCCCGCCACCGAAGCTGCGGCGCTGGCAGAGCTGAAAGCGCTGGCATCGAAGAACCGCATCCTCAAGAGCTTCATCGGCCAGGGCTACTACGGCACGCACATTCCGGGCGTCATCCTGCGCAACGTGCTGGAAAACCCCGCCTGGTACACCGCCTACACGCCCTACCAGGCCGAGATTTCGCAGGGCCGCATGGAGGCGCTGGTCAACTTCCAGACCATGGTGTGCGACCTGACGGCCATGCCGATCGCCAACGCCTCCATGCTTGACGAGGCCACCGCCGCCGCCGAAGCCATGACGCTGGCCAAGCGCTCGGTCAAGTCCAGGAGCAATGTCTTCGTGGTGTCGGGCGACACGCATCCGCAGACCATCGAGGTCATTGCCACCCGCGCCGCGCCCATCGGCATCACCGTGGTGGTGGCGCGCTCCGAGCAGGAATGGAAGGACGCGCTGGCTGGCGACTTCTTCGCCGCCCTCATCCAGTACCCCGCCACCAGCGGCTGGGTGCAAAACTGGCAGGCCGACGTGGACGCCATCCACGCCAAGCAGGCCGCCGCCATCTTCGCCACCGACCTGCTGGCCCTGACGCTGCTGACGCCCCCCGGCGAATGGGGTGCCGACATCGTCGTCGGCTCCACCCAGCGCTTTGGCATGCCCATGGGCGCGGGCGGCCCGCACGCCGCCTTCATGGCCTGCCGCGACGAGTTCAAGCGCAGCCTGCCCGGCCGCCTGGTGGGCGTGAGCGTGGACGCGCACGGCAAACCCGCCTATCGCCTGGCGCTGCAAACGCGCGAGCAGCACATCCGCCGCGAAAAAGCCACCAGCAACATCTGCACCGCGCAGGTGCTGCCCGCCGTGATTGCCAGCATGTACGCGGTCTATCACGGCCCCGAGGGCCTGACACGCATCGCCCGCCGCGTGGCGCGCTACGCCGCCATCCTGGCCCGCGGCCTGGCGCAGCTGGGCTTTGCCAGCCAGGCACAGGGCACGGCCTTCGACACCATCAGCCTGCGCACCCAGGGCGCGACGGACGCCATCGCCGCCCGCGCAGTCCAGATGGGCGCCAACCTGCGAAAAGTCGGTGACGACACCCTGGGCATCAGCCTGGACGAAACCACCACCCGCGCCGACATCGAGCTGCTGTGGAAGATCTTCGCGAAGGACGGCCAGGCGCTGCCCACCATTGAGGCCATGGACGCCGCCGGTGCACCGGCACTATTCCCCGACGCCCTGGCGCGCACCAGCCCCTTCCTGACGCACCCGGTGTTCAACACCCACCACAGCGAGACGGGCATGTTGCGCTACATCCGCCAGCTGTCCGACAAAGATTTGGCGCTGGACCGCAGCATGATCCCGCTGGGCAGCTGCACCATGAAGCTCAATGCCACCAGCGAGATGATTCCCATCACCTGGCCCGAGTTTGCGCAGGTGCACCCCTTCGCCCCTGCCGACCAGCTGGAGGGCTACCGCCTGCTGGACGAGCAACTGCGCGCCTGGCTGTGCCAGGCCACCGGCTACGCGGGCGTGAGCCTGCAGCCCAACGCCGGCAGCCAGGGCGAATACGCCGGCCTGCTGGCCATCAAGGCTTACCACCAGGCCCAAGGCCAGGGCCAGCGCAACATCTGCCTGATCCCCAGCAGCGCGCACGGCACCAACCCCGCCAGCGCGCAAATGGCGGGCATGCAGGTGGTGGTGACCCAGTGCGATGCCAACGGCAACGTGGACATGGCCGACCTGCAGGCCAAGTGCGAGCAGCACAGCGCCAACCTGGCCTGCGTGATGATCACCTACCCCAGCACGCACGGCGTGTTCGAGACCCAGGTCAAAGAGCTGTGCGCGCTGGTGCACCAGCATGGCGGCCGCGTCTATGTGGACGGAGCCAATATGAACGCCCTGGTCGGCGTGGCCGCCCCCGGCGAGTTTGGCGGCGACGTCAGCCACCTGAACCTGCACAAGACCTTCTGCATCCCGCACGGCGGCGGCGGCCCCGGCGTGGGTCCGGTCTGCGTGGTGCAAGACCTGGTGCCCTATCTGCCCGGCCATGCCGCCGCAGGCGTGAGCGGCGGCGTGGGCGCCGTCAGCGCCGCGCCGCTGGGCAACGCCGCCGTGCTGCCGATCAGCTGGATGTACATCCGCATGATGGGCGCCGAGGGCCTGAAGGCAGCGACCGAAACCGCCATCCTGAGCGCCAACTACATCAGCACCCGCCTGAAAGACCACTACCCCACGCTGTACGCCAGCGCCAACGGTCATGTGGCGCACGAATGCATTCTGGACCTGCGCCAGTTGAAGGACACCAGCGGCGTGATGGCCGAAGACGTGGCCAAGCGACTGATCGACTACGGCTTTCACGCGCCCACGCTGTCCTTCCCCGTGCCCAACACGCTGATGGTCGAGCCTACCGAGAGCGAGACGCTGTTCGAGATCGACCGCTTCATCGACGCCATGATCGCCATCCGCAACGAGATCCGTCAGATCGAAAACGGCACCTGGCCACAGGACGACAACCCGCTGAAGAACGCGCCACACACGGCCGAATGCCTGCTTGGCGCCGAGTGGACCCGCCCCTACCCACGTGAGGTGGCAGCCTACCCGCTGGCCGCTTTGCGCCAGAACAAATACTGGAGCCCCGTGGGCCGCGTGGACAACGTCTATGGCGACCGCAACCTGTTTTGCAGTTGCATTCCAGTCAGCGACTACGCCTGATCGCTGTCGCCCCCGCCGCACCCCAAAGGCCCTACCATCGGGCCTTTGTTGTTTTTGCGTGCCTACCATGCGTCTGCTTTTCTCCCTGCTCGCCTCGCTCGTCCTCGCTCCCGCCGCGCTTGCCCAGACCGCTGCCGTGACCACCGCCAGCGGCCTGGTCTATGAATCGCTCAAGGAAGGCAGCGGCGCCTCTCCCAAGGCCACCGACACTGTCAAGGTGCATTACCGCGGCACTTTTCTGGATGGCAAGGAGTTCGACAGCTCCTACAAGCGCGGCGAACCCACCGAGTTTCCGCTCAACCGCGTGATCCCCTGCTGGACCGAGGGCGTGCAGCGCATGAAGCCCGGCGGCAAGGCCAGGCTGACGTGCCCACCCGCGATAGCCTATGGCGCGCGCGGTGCGGGGGGCGTGATCCCGCCCAACGCCACGTTGAACTTCGAGGTCGAGCTGCTGTCGGTGCGCTAGCGCGGCCCCGCTTTCCGCACCGCCCCCGCCGCAGCCCGCTGCCATGAGCCACCCCGACCTGTCTTTTCTGCTGCGCAGCGAGGCGTCCGCGCCGGGCGCGCCCCAGCCCCCTTTGCCCGCTGCAGAGCAGCCCGAGCGCCGCAGCGCCGCGCGCGCCAGCGGCGATGTGGCCGCGCTGATCGCCGAGCTGCGTGCATCCCAGGCCGAGCTGGAGGCGCAAAACAAGGTGCTGCGCTACAGCCAGGCGGCGGCGGAGAGCGCGTCGGAGCGCTTTGAGGCGCTGTTTTCCAACGTGCCGCTGTCACTGATGGTGGTGGACGAGCACGACATGGTGGTGCAGGCCAACTCCATGGCGCACCGCTCTTTTCAGCCCCACGAGAGCGACCGGCCGCTGACCTCTTTGACGCCCTTCATCAGCCCCGCCCATGTGGATCGCGTGCGCGCCGCCTTCGCCGCCGCGCTGCAGCAAGGCACGGCCGAGGCCACCGAGGTGGTGTTTTCCATTGATGCGCAGCGCTATATCACCGGCGATCTGCACATCGCGCGCATCGAGTCGCACACCGATGGCGCGGCGCCAGCCACGCAGTTTTTGTGCGCGGTGATCGACCAGGGCCCGCTGCTGGCCGAGCGCCAGGCCCTGCAGCGCAGCGCGCAAGAGCTGCAAGAGCGCAACGCGCAGCTGCACGCCAGCGAGCTGCGGCTGGAGGCGGTGATCAACTCGTCGCTGGACGCCATCATCTGCGTGGATCAGCACGAGCGCATCACCGTCTTCAACCCCACGGCGGCCATGCTGTTCCAGTGCGCCGCCAGCGATGCGCTGGGCAGCCCCCTGAGCCGCTTTTTGCCCAATGCGCAGCAGGTCATGGCCTTTGCGCAGCTGACCACCCAGGCCGCGCTGGGCGAGATGACGGCGTGCACCGCCTCCGGGCGCGAGCTGGCGGTGGAAATCAGCGTGTCTTTTGAACGCCATGCCGAGGGCGAGACCACCACCGTTTTTGCCCGCGACCTGACCGCCCGCAAGCGCGAGGAAGCGCGCCGCAGCGTGCTGGAGGGGCAACTGCGCGAGTCGCACAAGATGCAGGCCGTGGGCACGATGGCTGGCGGCATCGCGCACGACTTCAACAACATCCTGCACGCCATCCTGGGCAATGTGGAGCTGGCCAAGGCCGACTGTCCGCCCGGCTCGCTGGTGCACGAAAGCCTGGTGGAGATCGACAAGGCCGGGCGCCGCGCACGCGATCTGGTGCGCCAGATCCTGACCTTCAGCCGCAACGAAGCGCCCAACCGCGCTGCGGTGGCACTGGCCGAGGTGGTGCACGACACCGAGCGCCTGCTGCGCGTCACGCTGCCGCCAGAGATCGACCTGTCGGTGCAGCTGCCCCCCGGCCTGCCGCCAGTGCTGGCCAATGCCACCCAGGTAGAGCAGGCGCTGCTGAACCTGTGTACCAACGCGGTGCACGCCATTGGCGAGAGGCGCGGCCAGATCCGCGTGGAAGCCCGGCTGGTGCAGCCCGACCAGCATCTGCGTGAACGCCTGGGCCTGGCGGCGGGCGACTACGCGGCCCTGCGCGTGAGCGACAACGGCCCCGGCATGGACGAGGCCACGCTGCCGCGCATCTTCGAGCCATTTTTCACCACCAAGCCCGTGGGCCAGGGCACGGGCCTGGGGCTGGCGGTGGTGCACGGCGTGATGCGCACGCACGGCGGCGGTATCGACGTGCGCAGCCACCCAGGGCACGGCAGCGAGTTCACGCTGTACTTTCCTGCCGCGCCCCAGGCGGCAGCCATGCCCGCCACACACAGGACGCAGCACGCCGCCGAGACCAGGGCAGAACACAAGGCTGCTGCGGTGCCCACTGCGGGCGCTCCTGCGGCAGCCGTCACGCCAGCGGGTGGCCGCCAGCGGCACGTGATGTATGTCGATGACGACGAGGCGCTGGTGTTTCTGGTGCAGCGCCTGCTGCGGCGCAGGGGCTACCAGGTCAGCGGCTTTACCGACCCGCACCAGGCCACCGACGCGCTGCGCGCCGATCCCGGCCGCTACGACCTTCTGGTGACTGACTACAACATGCCCGGCTATTCGGGCCTGGACCTGGTGCGCGCTGCCCTGGCCATTCGGCGCGACTTGCCGGTGGCGCTGGCTTCGGGCTACATCACCACCGAGATCGAACAGGCCGCGCTGGCCGAAGGCGCGCGCGCGCTGATCCACAAGCCCAACGACGTGGAGGAGCTGTGCGCCACCGTTGACCGCCTGGCACATGAAGGCTGACATGCCCGCAGCCACGGCCCCGACACAGACAGTGGCCGCCGTTGATTGCGTGTACGCCGACGACACGTTGCTGGTGCTGGACAAGCCCGCGGGCCTGCTATGCGTGCCTGGTCGGGGCCCCGACAAGCAAGATGCGCTGAGCGCACGCGCACAGGCAATCTGGGCCGATGCGCTCATCGTGCACCGGCTGGACCAGCCCACCTCGGGCCTGGTGCTGATGGCCCGGGGCATGCCGGCGCAGCGCGCACTCAGCCACGCGTTTTCGCAGCGACAGGTGCGCAAGCGCTACCAGGCCGTGGTGGCTGGCCTGCTGCAACCGCCCGGCGGCGCGGACGGCCATGGCAGCGCCGACGGTGCCTGGGGCGAAATCGATCTGCCCATTGCCGCCGACTGGGAGCGCCGCCCGCTGCGCGTAGTGCACGCCGATGGCAAACCCAGCCTCACGCGCTGGCGCGTGCTGGCGCACGACCGCGCGCGCAGCACCACGCGCCTGGAGCTGGAACCCGTCACCGGCCGCACCCACCAATTGCGCGTGCACCTGGCAGCGCTGGGCCACCCCATACTGGGCGACATGCTCTATGCCGACGCCGCCACCCAGGCGCGCGCGCCGCGCCTGCTGCTGCATGCCAGCGCACTGGGGTTTGCGCATCCGCTGCATGGCCGCTGGTGCGCCCACACCTGCGAGCCGCCGTTTTAAGCGGGTGAATCGGCACGGGCCGCTGGCCGTTACCATCGCGCGCATGACGCAGCACCTCTTCATCCTCACCGGCGCATCACGCGGCATGGGCCTGGCCATGGCCCGGCAGTTGCTTCAGCCCGGCAACACCCTGATCTGCATGGCGCGCCATGAGCAGCCCGCGCTGGCCACAGCATCCCCCGCCGGGGCGGTACTGGAGCAATGGACGGTGGATTTGTCCCATGCGGCCCAGGCAGCGCAGCAACTGCAGTCGTGGCTGGGCACGCAACCCGCAGACCGCTACGCCAGCGCCACGCTGATCAACAACGCCGGGGTGATTCCACGCATCGCGCCACTGTCTGCCTGCACGCGCGCCGAGGACATGGCCGACCTGGCCACCGCCCTGCGCGTGGGGCTGGAGGCGCCCATGCTGCTGACGGCCGCCTTTCTGGGCGCCACCGAAGGCTGGAGCACATCCGTCCGCCCGGTGGCACGCAAAGTGCTCAACATTTCTTCGGGATTGGGCCGGCGCGCCCTGGCTTCGCAGGCTGGCTACTGCGCGGCCAAGGCCGGCATGGACCACTTCACCCGTTGCGTGGCGCTGGACGAGGCCGCCAAACCCCACGGCGCCAAGGTATGCTCGCTGGCTCCCGGTGTGATCGACACCGACATGCAAGTCCAGTTGCGCGGCGCCAACCCTGCCGACTTTCCGGATGTGCAGAACTTTGCCGCGCTCAAGACTGGCGGCATGCTCACCTCGCCTGCCGCCGCGGCCACCCGCGTGCTGGCATGGTTGCAACGCGCAGACTTTGGCACCAACCCCGTGGCCGATGTGCGCGATGCCTAACGCGCCACTTGTGCGCAATTACTATTATTTTTATAGCTTTTAGCGCTTATTTCAAAAAGGCTAGAGCCATATTTGACGATCAATCAACCACAGCAGGAGAAAACCCATGTCCCGTGAAGTCGTTGTAGTGAGCGCCGTGCGTACCGCCATTGGCACCTTTGGCGGCAGCCTGAAGGATGTGCCGCCCACCGAACTGGGCGCCACCGTGGTGCGCGAGTCGCTCGCCCGTGCCAGCGTCGAAGGCAAAGACGTGGGCCACGTCGTGTTCGGCCATGTAGTCAACACCGAGCCCAAAGACATGTACCTGTCGCGCGTGGCGGCCATCAACGGCGGCTGCGCCGAAGGCACGCCCGCGTTCAACGTCAACCGCCTGTGCGGCTCGGGCCTGCAGGCCATCGTGTCGGCCGCGCAGACCATCCAGCTGGGCGATGCCGACATCGCCATCGGCGCTGGCGCCGAGAACATGAGCCGCGCCCCCTACGCCAGCCTCGCCAGCCGCTGGGGCGCACGCATGGGCGATTTCAAGATGATCGACATGATGGTCGGCGCCCTGCACGACCCCTTCCACACCATCCACATGGGCGTGACGGCCGAGAACATCGCCGCCAAGTGGGGCATCACGCGCGAGGACCAGGACAAGCTGGCCGTTGAAAGCCACAACCGCGCCGAACGCGCCACGGCAGCGGGCTACTTCAAGGACCAGATCGTGCCGGTCACCCTCAAGAGCAAAAAAGGCGACGTGCAGTACGTCACCGACGAGCACTTCCGCGCAGGCTGCTCGCTGGAAGACCTGGCCAAGCTCAAGCCGGTGTTTGTCAAGGACAACGGCACGGTCACGGCGGGCAACGCCTCGGGCATCAACGACGCCGCGGCCGCCGTGGTTCTGATGGATGCCCAGACCGCCCAGGCCCGCGGTGCCAAACCCCTGGCGCGCCTGGTGGCCTACGCCCATGCGGGCGTGGATCCGAAGTACATGGGCATCGGCCCCGTGCCTGCCACGCAGCTGGCCCTGAAGAAGGCCGGCCTGACCGTGAACGACCTGGACGTGATCGAGGCCAACGAGGCCTTTGCCGCACAGGCCTGCGCCGTCTCGCGTGACCTGGGCCTGGACCCGGCCAAGGTCAACCCCAATGGCTCGGGCATTTCGCTGGGCCACCCGATTGGCGCCACGGGCGCCGTCATCACCGTCAAGGCGCTGCACGAGCTGCAGCGCATTCAAGGCCGCTATGCGCTGGTGACCATGTGCATCGGCGGCGGTCAGGGCATTGCCGCAATTTTTGAGCGCATGTAACTTGCAACGCTGCGGCACCCTCGCCCTAGGCGCAGGTGCCGCGGCAGTTGGGCTGCTTCGCAGTCCCGGTTTTTTTCTGAATGACCTCCACCATGCTTCGCCGACACCTTCTTTCGTTGACCGCCCTTGCCTGCGCGCTGTGCGCCGCCCCCGTGCTGGCCCAAGGCAACGCGGCCAACTACCCCAGCAAGTCCATCCGCATGATCGTGCCCTTCCCGCCCGGCGGCGGCACCGACATCCTGGCGCGCCTGGTGGCCAACAAGCTCACCGAAGCCCGGCAATGGACCGTGGTGGCCGACAACAAGCCCGGCGCCGGCGGCACCATCGGCATCACCGAGGCCGTGAAGGCCGCGCCCACGGGCTATGACATCGTCATGGGCCAGAAAGACAATCTGGTCATCGGCCCCTGGCTCTACAAGAACCTGCCCTGGAACCCCACCAAAGACCTGGTGGCCGTGGCCCATGTGGCTTACACGCCCGTGCTGATCGCCACCAGCGCCAACTCGCGCTTCAAGTCGCTGGACGACGTGGTGGCCGCCGCCAGGGCCGCGCCCGGCACCATCACCTATGGCTCGCCGGGCAACGGCACCTCCATCCACCTGGCCGCCGACCTGTTCGAGAAGGCCGCCGGCATCAAGCTCAGCCATGTGCCCTACAAGGGCTCCAACCCGGCGCTCATGGACGCGCTGGCGGGCAATGTGGACCTGCTGGTGTCGTCCCTGCCATCGGCCATGGGGCAGATCAAATCCGGCAAGCTGCGCCCGCTGGCAGTCACGTCTGCCAAACGCAGTTCATCGCTGCCCGACGTCACAACGGTCGCGGAAAACGGCTTCAAGGGGTTTGACGTGAGCACCTGGTACGGTGTGCTGGCGCCCGCAGGCACGCCCGATGCCGTGGTCAAAACCCTGAATACCGAGATCAACAAACTGCTGGCAACGGCAGAGATGAAGTCCGCCATCCACGCCCAGGGCGCAGAGCCACTGGCCATGACTCCCGCGCAGTTCTCCGCCCTGCTGCAGACCGAATACGCGCAGTGGAAGGGCATTGTGGAAGCATCGGGCGCCAAGATCGAGTGACCCCAGGCGCAGTCCGCCTTGCCAAACAACAACGGCTCCCGCGGGAGCCGTTGTTCGTGGGGCGGACGCTGGTCAGAGCACAGAGCCGCCCGCGCAATCGCTCAGTCGCGCACCACCAGCACCGGCACGTGCGTGACTCCCAGCAAACGCTGGGTGACGCTGCCCAGCACCAGTTTTTCCAAACCGCGACGGCCATGCGAGCCCATGACGACCAGGTCGGCCCCCGTGCTTTCGACGGCGCGCTGAATGCCGTCGTGAATGGCATGGCCCTCGCCCAGCATGGTGTTCACCGTGGTCACACCAGCCTGGCTGATGGCGGACTTTGCTGCATCCAGCGCCGCGTTGGCCTCTGCCGTGGCGGCGCTCAGGTACTGGGCCTGCCCGTACGCAAAATCAGCGCCCACGCCCGTGAACGGATAGGGGTCGATCACGCACAGCACCGTGACAGTGCTGCCAAACGATTGAGCCAAGGCCGCAGCCTTGGCAACGGCCTTCATGGATGTCTCCGATCCATCCACGGGAACAAGAATGTGCTGGAACATAAAAACCTCCTGATCAATAGGTGAAAGGCCGTCGGCCTTGTTGCACAACCAAGTGTCGCACCACCGGGCGCTACAAAAAAAGAACGGCGGGATTATTTGGACTCATCACCCAGAAAGCAGCCGCGGCGGCAGGTAATCACCAGGGTGTCGCGCCAGCCGCCCTGGCCATCAGGCTGTATGGGGGTGGTCTCGTGGATCATGCGGGCATCATCCAGCAGCAGGCATGACCACGGCTCGTGAAGCGTGAAGCGCTGTCCATTAGGCCCCCGGGCCTCGAAGATGCGGGTTTCGCCGCCTTTGACGGCCTGGCGTCCCACTAGAAAGACGGCTACCAGATCCACTCCGTCGCGGTGCGCGCCCTCGGGCGTGGGGCGCCCTATGCCGCCTTCGGTGTCAATGCGAAACTGGTGCGCTTCGATGAACCAGCGACAGGTCTGCGCCGCCAGTGCCTCTTGCGCCAAATCCGCCACGGCCCGCAGCAGTTGCTGCCACACGGGCAGTGCCACGGTGGCGTCACGCATGGGCGCAAACCAGCGCAGCATGCCGCCGTGCAGGGCGTTGTATTCCACAGGCTGCCAATGGGCGCGGTGCGGGGCCTGGGTCACCGCACCGGCGTCCACGGTAAAACAGGAATGCCGCCTGCGGCGGTAGCGTCCGCCGTCTTTCAAAAAATCATCGGAGGGCAGATCGGCCCAGTCGGGCTCCAGGGCGTGCAGATCGGCAAGCTTGCAGCCCATCCAGGCGGCCGTATCAGAGGGCTGCAAAACCGCGTAACCACGTTCGCGCAATTGCTGCGCAAGCTGCGACGCCGGGGTGTAGGGCGGAGAAAAAGTGACATGCGCCATACGCCCGAGCTTAACGCCTGGCGACGGCGCTGCCCGCGCAAATCAGTCACCGATCTGATCGACCATGCCCCCGGTCGTGGCCGCGGCTCTCCCCTCGTCCATTGCCACGTCCGTTGCCACGCCCGCCCCGGTCATCGTCACGATGGTGGTCGCGCCATTCGCCACGCCGGTCGTCGCGGTAATGCCGGTCATAGCCGTCACGATCGCCGCGGCGGTAGTCAACGCGCCGCGGCGGCTCCTTCACAAAATACACCGGCTGGCCGCACGCCGCGTATCGTGCGCAGTGCTTGGCCCAGTTTTTGGCATGCCCCGGTGGCACATACATGTAGATGGGCGCGCGTTGCACATACAGCGGCTGAGGCGAGATCACCATCGGCTGCGCATACCACAGCGCTGGCGGCGGACCATTGCCGATATCCACCCTGCCATACACACCGGGGGCGATTTGTCCGCTCACGGTGGCACTGACCTGCGCCTGCACGGGTGCCATGCCCGCGACCAGCGCCAGGCCCAGGCCCAGGCTGGCGAGCAGACGGCGCCCGCCGCCAAGAATCCAGAACTTGAAAAGATATTGAGGTTTCATCGTTGCTTG
>NZ_JBFWLZ010000028.1:0-42791 GCF_050251835.1 Diaphorobacter sp.
GGAAATCGGGCCTCAGCGCCCCGCGAACTGCCCAAATGGGCCGCGCGAGAGGCATAAAAGTCCAAAAAACTGCGTCATCCAGGTTTGCGCGGAAATTTTCGACGGCTTGTTCAGCGTAGCCTTAGGTCTGGTCGCAGGCGATCAGCATTGCGTGTGTCGACGCCCGGCGGGGCGCGGCGCTCATGTCCGCATCCGAGCGGGAGCCGCAGCCATCGCCTTGTCCGTAGGCTGCAGCCAGGTACGGTCGATTGATGCGCTGACGCCAGCGGGTCTTCTTCATGTCAGCCTCGCTGGCGCGTGTCCGAGAGGGAGGGAAGGAAGCCCGGCGTGCGCGCGGCATAGGCGTCGAACTCGGCGCCGAACTGCTTGCGCATGTCCTTCTCCTCGTTGACAGCCAGCCTCGAATACATCACGACGAGGAAGGGGAACATCAGCAGCGTCAACAGCGTCGGCCACTGCAGCAGAAAGCCGAAAAGGATCGCCACGAAGGCCACATACTGCGGGTGCCGAATCCTGGCGTATGGGCCGCTCACGGCAAGTTGGGCGTGCCGTTGCGCGTGGTAGAGCACCGTCCAGGCGCTCGACAGAAGCCAGAAGCCGCCCCCGATGAAGATGTAGCTCGCGATATGAAGCGGGCTGAAGTGAGGGTCGCCGCTCTCGCCCAGCAGGGTCGACCAGAGATGGCCGCTGTTGTGCGACAGCAAGTCCAGACTGGGATACTTGGTCTGAAGCCAGCCGGACAGCACGTACAGCGTCAGCGGAAAGCCGTACATCTCGACGAACAAGGCAACAATGAACGCTGCGAATGTCCCGAAGGTTCTCCAGTCGCGCGAGGTCTGCGGTTTGAAGAAGCTGAAGGCGAACATGATGAAGACCGCCGAGTTCACGAGGACGAGCAGCCAAAGCCCATAAGCGGGCGCATCGTGGTTCATTTGCGCTCTCCCGGGTACGGTGGATTCGCCTTGCTACCGTCGCCTGGTACGGCATGGCGATGCATCAGCACATGAGCGATGACGCAAGTCGCCAGGAGGACCAGTGGCAGCGCGGCCAGGTAGTGCCCGCGGTGTTCCGTCAGCAGCATGTAGATGCTCACGGCCAGGAAGACCAGAAAGCCCAGGAACCATCGCGAGCGCGAAAACCTTGGACCGGTGCGGTGAGAAGTTGTCATGGTCGTCCTCCTCACTTCGCCGGCTCAGGCATCCGGTCCATCATCATCTGCATCATGGACTGGCACATGTCCATGCGCATTTCGAGCATTTGCTGCCGCTCAGCTGTCGGCGCCGACTCGGCTCCATCCTTCATTGCGCCCATCATCGCCATGCCAGCCCGCATGGCCTGCATGTGTTCGGCCATGAGCGCCTTGCGCTGCGCAGGCGTCTTCGCAGCCACCATCCGTTCGTGCATGGCCTGCATCGACTTCAGTTGCGCATCCATGCCCTCGGTGGTCGGCGCCCTTGGCGTCTCGGCCGCGGTCGGACTCGCACCTGCGGGGTGATGGGCCTGATGGTTGTCCTACGCGAACGCAGACAAGGTGACCAGTGCGGCGCCAACGATGGCCGCGATCGAATGCGTGAATTTCATTTCTCTCTCCTTTAGCCGCGGGTGCCTGCCATTGGGGCGAAACCGATGTCGCCGCAAGCGGACAAAGCCCTATGAAAACTCCGTAGTCGGGTACAGAGTCAAGGCTTATGAGTTGTGCGCCGGGTGTGACCGACACGGCAACTCAAAGGAGGCGCTACAGCGCGAGACGCTCGAACAGCAGCCACGACGGCCGCTTGGGAGGTGGTCGCTGGTGACCCCTCGATGGGATGGCTCGCAGAGCCAACGTCGGAGCCAGCAGCTGGTCTCCATAGGCGGGAGGCGCCAAACCGACGAGGTCGAACGCGAAGGTTGGTGCTTTCTGAATGGCGGACTGGTTGACGTCGCCGCAGAGCTTCAGGCACGGGGCCTTCGACGGGTCGTGGGAACCTTCTTCGTGCTCACCATTGAGGCCTTCATGATTTCCATGCCCGGACGATGGGACATGCTCATACCCGACAGCATGCCGATGTTGCTGCGGAGACTCCAGAAGGCAGGCATTGGCCACCCCGGCCCCGAGCGCAAACAGCCATACCCCGAGCACCATCCACGCGATGGCGCGAATCCTGCGGTGGTTGAGAAGTGTGCGCATGTGCGGCCTATTGACCCATTGACACCTGTGATCCTATTCCCAACTGAGCTGCGGGAAATTGATTTGGATCAAATGGAGGCAAGGGTCAACTACGCGGTACTGCGTTATTCTGTGTTGCTCGTGAATAGACAGTGGATCGCTCGATGAACGAAGGTTTGGGTGATTGGATGACGGTTGGCAGGCTGGCGAAGGTCGCTGGCGTCGGCGTGGAGACAATCCGCTACTACCAGGGACGCGGCCTGTTGCCGATCCCGAAGAACGCCGGCAGCTTCCGGCGCTACCCCGCTTCGATGATCCAGCGGATCGGCTTCATCAAGCGGGCGCAGAGCCTGGGCTTCTCGTTGGATGAGGTGGGATCGCTGCTGGACCTTGAGGACGGACGGAATCGCCGGGCCATCCAGACGGTGACGCGGCGACGCCTTGAGCAGATCGATGAGAAGGTCGGGGATCTGGAACGCATGCGAGGTGCACTGCGTGACATGCTCGCGCGGTGCGAGGAGGCGGGGCAGGCGTCTCCCTGCCCCATCATCGCTGCACTTGTTTGCCCGCCTGCGGACCCACAACCGCCTATCCATCGATTGCGATAGCTCGCTGGAGCGACATCGCTGGAGGATGCGCGAAAGCCAGGGCTGCTCAATTGCACCCGGGCTGTTGCCGTGACACAAAATCTCTGGGCGTGTCCGAATTTTTGTGTAAACGGTTCGGACTTCAGTTGACGGAGATGCGGTCTCCGAACTGAATGGTAAAGCGGGTCAGCGCAGCCTTCCAATCCCGAATCGGCATGGTCCACTTCTGACTGATGTTGCGCAGGGCCAGGTAGAACAGCTTGGTCAGCGCCTCATCGCTGGGGAATGAGCCCCGGTTCTTGGTCAGCTTCCTCAGCCCCATGTTCACCGACTCGATGGCATTGGTGGTGTAGATGACCTTGCGGATGTCGGGCGGGTAATCAAAGAATGGGGTCAGCCGCCCCCAGTTCCTGCGCCAAGACTGGCCAATGGGCAGGTACTCCTGGTCCCATTTTTCTTCAAACTCCCCGAGCATCAGTTCGGCCTCATCCAAGGTGGCGGCGGCGTAAATGCGACGCAGGTCAGCGGCCACTTCCTTCCTGCGTTTCCACGACACGTAGTTCAGGCTGTGGCGCACCATGTGCACGATGCACAGCTGCACCACCGTCTTGGGGAACACCGCCTCGATGGCCTCGGGGAAGCCCTTGAGCCCATCGACACAGGCAATGAAGATGTCCTGCACACCGCGGTTGCGCAGTTCCGTCACGACCTCTGACAGGCTCGCGCCGATCCACTGGCGACTTCTGTCTACCCGTGTGGTAGATCCTCCGTCCTCCGCGTTTGTCCCCCGCGCAGGTCCACCAACTTGCGCTCCAGCTCGCGCCGCTCCCTGATAAAAATGTCATCGGGCTGTCTAGATTCTGTTGGGGTGCGCTCCCTACGATGAACACATCTCCTCAACGCCCAAGCAAGGCATGAGAGATGCAAGTTTTATTCACCATCGCTAGGAGCTTCAACCATGATCCAACAACGCCTCTCCCTTTCTTCCATGATTGCCGCCGCGGCCGCAGTGGTTACCCTGGGCCTTCCAGGGATAGCTTCGGCCGCATACGAACATCCTGCCAACAATGAAAAGGGCGTAATCGTTCACCCGGAACACTTCAAGAGTGAGAAAACGCGAGAGCAGGTCATTGCAGAAACCAAGGCTGCTATGCAGCAAGGACGACACTCTTACGGCCAAAGCAACTTCCCGATGCGCACACCCGATGCAAGTCCTGGCAAGACACGTGAGCAAGTAATCAACGAACTGCGGAGCGAGTCCCCTGAAGAACGCGACGCGCGTCTGCGTCTCAACTCCCAAGGTTGATGGCCAGTTGGGGTTGCAGCGGATTACCGGGGAGGCCGAGGATCGCTGAATCACACGTTCGGTTTTTCTATCCAAGGAGTTCATCATGAAATACTTGCTCATCGCTCTCGTTGGCGCCACGACCCTTGGCTTCAGTCTCTCGGCCAGTGCCGCACCAGACCAAGAAAAGGTCTGTCCTCCCAAGAAACTCGTATTGCAGCTCGACCATGGCCCGCGCGCACAGACGACGCCGTACCTGAACCAATTGCGCAAGGCGCGTTATGAGGCCGAAGTCAAGGCCTGCAAAGATGCCGCAAAAGAAGTCGCCAAAGAAACCAGTACCCCGTAACTTTGGAGATGGGATTGGTCGCTGCGTGCATCTAATGGCTGACCGAGCGCATCGCACGGTCCGTGCCTTCGGCCTGCAGCAGATGCTCGATCAGCCAGCGCGAGTACTTCATGCCCACACCGCCCCCTCGCCGCCGCCTTGCTCGACCAGATCGGCCCACGCGCCGGCCATGCCGTGCGGGCGCAGTGCCTTGAGTTCGACCAGCACAGCACTGCCAGCGATTGGCTGGCCTCAGCCTGCCGAACCGCCTCCGCTTTGTACTCCTGCGTGTACTTGCCACGCACTTGCTTGCCGACCATTTCTTCGCTCCCTTCCAGCACTGTGGTCATGAGCTAAGAAGTCCATTCTTCGGGGGCACTACCCATGCGCAGACAAATCGAGGCACAAGGGCAGGCGCGAGCGCGACCCAGACTTGCAAGCATCGAAATTCTCAACAGGGGCACGCCGCAGTCCTGGGAGACCGCTCCCGCCTTACGACGCTTCGCGAAGAACCCAAAATCGCCGGCGGAGACAATGACCGTTCGCACCCAACGAGAAAGTCCGTCCAGATATGGAGCGCTTCTCGGCGCTCTTCGTAGTAGGTGTACTGGTCATAGATGCCTTCGACCCCCGTCAACTTGTGGTTTAGGCACATCTCCGAAATGTCCCGTTGAACACCAAGTGCACGCATATGCGACTTCATCGTGCTGCGGAAATCATGCGGGGTGAACCGACGAACGTCTGGCTCGTATTGATTGATCCAGTAATCGATTGCCTCGCGTATGGTGTCCTTCGAAACATGAGTGTCGCCGTTCTGGCGACGCACGCGCGCCTGCTTTCTCGCTGGCATCACGTACGCGGAAGATCCGGCCATCACACGCAATTCCTCAAACCAACCGACGACCGTAGGAACCAATGGGATATCCATGGCAGGCCCGGTCTTGCTCTCCGGCACATGCCAGCGAACTTCATCCAGGTGGACGTTCTCCCACTTTGCCATGTAAAACTCAGCACTCCTCACACCACAGGCCAGCAAGATTTTCATCGCCAGGGCGTTGACGCGTCGCATCTTGGCATTAAACAGAAGATGCAGTTCCTCCCGGGTTAGCATCAAGCGCTTCCTAATCGGAGGCCGCGGCCCCAGAAGGGCTGCCAACATGATCCCCTTGCAGGGGTTGGCATCAAGCAGTCGCTTTCCGCAAGCATGGGTGAACACGCTCTTTGTCGCCACGAGCAACATGTTTGACTCCACCCAGGTCAGTTTGCTTTCCTCGATGAGAGCGACGATATCGCCGGCTTCGGCTTCGCGAACGTTCAACGTTCCAAGGCGTCGATCCAACAGCTTGAGATGGCGGCCGTAGCTGCGTTGCGTGCTGCTGCCTAGAGCGGCCAGTTTTTTGAGCCGATAGTCCTGAATGAGATTGCGCAGCGTCCAGTCCCTTGCAAGGACAACCTTGGCTTTGTGCTTCTCGGCGACCGGGTTGACGCCTCGAAGAATGTCAGCCCGCTTTACTGTCGCCATGGCTCGGGCCTCCGCCAAGCCAAGATCGGGATAGGGGCCGAGGGTCAGTTCAAACCGCCGCGTACCAAACCGATACCGCAGCACCCATACCGCCTTGCCCGCGGCGGACAGCGTGAACGTCAAGCCGTTGCCGTCACTTTTTGCCAGAGATTTGCCCGCCTTGGCCCACTGCTTCAACTGCAGGTCGGATAACAGTCCATTCTTGGTCGCCATACTCAATGCTCCTGGGCGCTACGCAGAAGCCGGGTCCAGCGCACCGGCTAGCTACCCACGCAGCTACCCAATAGTGTTGCGAAAGGATGGGACCACAAGACACGACAAGAATGCTCGCCTGACGAAATCTCCTTTCACGACAGTCACTTATGTGTGGCGATTGAGGCAGGATGAGCCCGCCTGAACCTCACAGCAAAACAATGTCGTACTGCTCCTGGCCCATGGCGCTCTCAGCCTGCAGCGAGATCGGCTTGCCGATGAAATCCGACAGGCCTGCCAGGTGCTGGCTTTCCTCGTCCAAAAACAGCTCCACCACCCGCGGCGACGCCACCACGCGAAACTCGCGCGGGTTGAACTGGCGCGCCTCACGCAGCACCTCGCGCAGGATGTCGTAGCACACGCTGCGCGCCGTCTTCACCTGGCCCGCGCCACGGCAGGTGGGGCATGGCTCGCACAGCATGTGGGCCAGCGACTCGCGCGTGCGCTTGCGCGTCATCTCCACCAGACCCAGCTGCGAAAAGCCGCCCACCATGGTTTTGACCCGGTCGCGCGCCAGCTGCTTTTTGAATTCAGCCAGCACAGCCGCCTGGTGGTCTTCGCGCACCATGTCGATAAAGTCCACGATGACGATGCCGCCCAGGTTACGCAGCCGCAGCTGGCGCGCAATGGCGCCGGCCGCCTCCAGGTTGGTCTTGAAGATGGTGTCGTCAAAATTGCGCGCGCCCACGTAGCCGCCGGTGTTCACGTCGATGGTGGTGAGCGCCTCGGTCTGGTCCACGATCAGGTAGCCGCCAGACTTCAGGTCCACCCGCCGCCCCAGCGCGCGGGCTATCTCTTCGTCGATGGCGTACAGGTCGAAGATGGGCCGCTCGCCCTTGTACAGCTGCAGCTTGGCCGACGCCGCCGGCATGAACTCGTTGCCAAACGCCTGCAGCGCCATGAACTGCTCGCGCGAATCGATGCGGATGCTTTGCGTGTCCTCTCCCACCATGTCGCGCAACACGCGCTGCAGCAGGCTCAGGTCTTGCAGCAGCAGCGACATGGGCGGCTGGCGCTGCGCGGCCTCCTTGACACGCGCCCAGGTCTTGCGCAGGTAGGCGATGTCCTCGGCCAGCTCGGCATCGGTGGCGTCCTCACCATTGGTGCGCAGGATGAAACCGCCGCCACCCCCAGCTTCTTTGCTGCCGACCAGCGCCTGCAGGCGCGCGCGCAGCGCCTCGCGCTCATGCTGCGGAATCTTTTGCGATACGCCCACATGGTCGTCCTGCGGCAAGAACACCAGCAACCGTCCGGCAATGCTGATCTGCGTGGACAGACGCGCGCCCTTGGTGCCAATCGGATCCTTGATGACTTGCACCATCAGCGCCTGGCCTTCAAACACCTGCTTTTCAATCGGCACGGGCGGTTCGTCCTTGCGGGCAAACATGGGCGCCTCGCCGCCTTCCTGACGGTGCCAGACGTCCGCTACATGCAAAAAGGCCGCGCGCTCCAGACCAATGTCAATGAAGGCCGACTGCATGCCGGGCAACACACGCGAGACCTTGCCCAGATAAACGTTGCCCACCAGGCCGCGCTCCAGCGTGCGCTCTACGTGAAGCTCTTGCACAGCCCCGTTTTCGACCACCGCCACGCGCGCTTCATGGGGCGACCAGTTGATGAGAATGTCTTGTTGCATGGGCTTTGACTGATAAGACGCTCATGATGCCTGAAACCCAGCTGCGCCATGACGGCAGCGGATCATCCAGCCGAATTGGATCCGCCTCGGTTTCGAGGAGGCTCCAACTCTTGAGCAGATGGAGCCATGAACAAGTCCCCGAAGTTCTCCCCGCCACTGGGCGAGCGCGCCGTACGCCTGACCCAAGATCGCGGATGTCTGCTGCTACACCTGCCTGGCCGTCTGGGCCGGCTGCGCCTTGAGCCAACTGTCGTGCAACCACTTCTCGGTCTTGCGGTGACCGGGGAAGGTGATCCACACGATGTCGCGCTCGAAGACCATCGGACGTTCGTCGCTACCCACGATGACCCAGAACCACCGGCCATCGGCCAGATTGCGCGCTTTGACCTTCATGCCCGTCAGCGTCACGGTTTCACTGCGTCCGTCGCGCTGGACACGGATGGGTTCGTCGTGCGGCTCGATCCAACTGATCTGCATGCGTGGCAGCAGCTCGGGTGCATGGCTTTGCAGGAAGGCGCGTGCAATGGTTTCGGTCCGCTCACGCGACGGCAGCGGCTTACCCGCCAGATCCAGGGAGATATTGGCAAAGCCCTTGAGCGTGCCGTCCGCCGCCACCACGGTGCTGAAGTGTTCACCTTCCAGGCCGGCATTGCGACCATCTTTGCGCTCGTAGCGCGTCAGCTGCGCCGACTCCCCGTCCACGACCACGCTGCGCTGGCTGACCAGTTGGCAGGAGGCTGGAATCAATGCGGACAGCAAGTCGCTTGCATTTTGCGGGGGCATGGTAGTTCCTTTCCGGGAAGTGATGGAGGGAGCAGCAGGCGCGGTGGATGAACGTTCAGTCTGGGCATACGCGACGAGCGCCCCAGAGACACTTGCAACGGCCATGCAAATGGCAAAAGAGCGATGAAGACCTCTCATGTTGAATCTCCTGGTAAGGTGGTTGAACAGACTCCATTGGCAAGGCAGCATCGCCTCTCACGCCGGGTTCATTGCGGACACAGCGGCATTGCGTCCCGTGAATACGTAGAGGGCACCCATGCCCAATAGCGCGGCCAGCAGCGACAAGGTGTACGGCAACGGCCATTGCGCTGTGATTTGCCCAAGCAAGGGGCCCAGGCTGGCGCCGACGAACAGCACGAATGTGTAAAGCGCCACCGCAAGGCCTCGCGCAGGCGCATCCGCTAGTCCCGCAACACGGGCGATGAAACTGGGCACGCTGATACCGACGCCCGCAACAAACAACACACTTGCCCCGAGCAGGCCGTGCAGATGGTCGGTGCCTGCCCAGGCGCACAGGGCCAGTCCCGCCGTGGCGGTGCACAAACCAACCATGACCATGCGCTGCGCGCCAACGCGGGACATCACCACGGCAACGGCCAGCGGCGCCAGGAAGGCCGGCAGTGCCACAGCCCGCGCCGTCAGGGACGTGATGCCTTCTGCGTGGAGTGCAGCGCCGGCATGGATATCCAAGGCCAGGTAGAACGTCACAAAGCACATGAGCAGCAACACTGCCGGCCCATAGACGCGCCGCAGGCGTGCATCCGCCAGCAGGCGGCCCAAGGGCCGGTAGCCGGCCAGCCAGGACGATGGGCCGGACGCCTGGCGTGTGTCGGCGGGCGTCATGGACAACGCCAAGGCCGTGCAGGCATACACCAGCGCAAACGGCAGCATGGCCACGCCCAGGCCCCATCGACCCGCTACTGTGCCGCCATAGATCTGCCCCAGCAGCCCGGCGGACAGAAAGGCCGTGCTGATCCAAGCCACACTCCAGGTGCGCTGGCGGGTGGTTCCGCGTTCGGCCAGATACGCGATTACGACGGGAGGAAACGCGGCGGCAATAAAGCCTTGCAGCGCACGCCCGGCGATCAGCATCGGCGCAGAGTCCGTCCAGGCGATCGTCCCGGAGACCAGGGCTAGCGCGGCCAGTCCCCAGACCATGACGCGACGCCGACCCAGCCGATCCGACAACGGGCCGAAAACCATGAATCCTGCGGCATAGGCCAGGCCGAAGGCGCTCACCACGCCCGCCGCCACACCCGGCGCCACGCGCAGGTCATGGGCCAGTTGCGGCAGGATGGGCAAAGGCAGATAAAGCTGAGAGACCACGGCCAGTGCACACAGAATCAGCAGCAAACGCAGTCCGATCGTTGGTGTGTAGAGGGTTATGTTATTTTTGTTCATCACTGAAATACAGTCAGCTACATATAAAACGAAGAATAGCCAAGCATCGTGGATAGACCTCCTACTCCGATGCGAGGCCCGCAGCGTGGAGTTTGTGCATGAGTTGCTTGAGCATCTGGCGTTCCTCGGCGCTGAAGTGGCGCATCAGGTTCGCCACCCAGGTGTAATGCCCAGGCAGCGCCTGACTCAACAATTCATCGCCCGGCGGAGCAAGGCGGATCAGCCAAGCCCTGCGATCCTGCGGATCGGGGGTGCGCTGGCAAAGGCCCGCGCCCTCCATGCGGTCGATGATGCGCGTCATGGTCTGGGAAGTAACGGTGACTCCCTGTGCCAGCGCACCCACGCTGAGCCCATCGGGGTTACGCTTGAGCAGCAACAGCACGAAGAACTGAGACTGCGACAGCCCCCCATTGCGCGCCAAGTTACCCTCGAAGGCCGACAGCATCTCGCTGGTGGCCGACGCCCACACCAGCCACGTATGCAGGCCGTCCACATCCCGGTTGCCATAGGTGGCCCCGAAGGCGGCAAGCGTGTCATAACTGGGTAGATCCTTGAGTTCAAACATCCAACACCCCCTTAACTGAAATGTAGCAAGCTACATTTATTAAGTCAAGCCAGAAGAATCAGAATTTCGGTGGCTCCTTGGGTAAGGTATGAGGCATTTCGCCGTGCCCGAAAAAGCGCCGACTCGTTGCTTCAACCACATCCGTTTGCGTCGCGCACGGAATGTGCCGATTGCGCCTCTGTTGATTTCCACGCAAACCTAACCAACTATTTCCATCTCGATCTGACCCACCCTTTTGCGTGAACTCGATGCTTGGCCGAATCCCCCGGGTCGAGTACCGTGTCAAACTGTTTCCCAACTTCTACTTCTGACTGACCCAGGAATTCGAGGGGACTTCAAACAGATATGCACGGCCTGGGTAGGCGGGGAACAAGGTGGGGCCGTCCGTTCTCCTTGCCGTCCTTGGTGCGCTTCATGCGCGCAGCAGGGATCGTCCACAGCGCTGCCTCCAGGTCGATTTCTGCCCAACTTGCGCCGCGCAGTTCTCCGGGGCGCAGGAACAGCAGGGGTGCCAGCCGCAGCGCTGCCCGCACCACGGGGCCACCCTTGTAGCCTTTGATGGCGCGCAGCAGCTTGCCCAGCGTGTCGGGGTCAGTGATGGCGGCAAAGTGCTTTCCTCGGTAGGGGGACAGCGCGCCTTTCAGGTCACCGGTAATGTCCCGATTCACCCTGCCTGTGGCTACCCCGTAGCGCCACACCTGCCTAGCCAGCATCAGGCCACGGTCGGCAGTCTCAATAGCGCCACGTTCCTCGATCTTGCGCAGCGTCGCCAGCAGTTCCACGGGTTCAATATCGGCCAGCCGGCGATCCCCCAGCCAGGGAAACAGGTCACGCTCAAACTGGCGCTTTGCCTGCACTGCATGGGCTTCGCTCCACTGAGGTTCTTGCTTTTTCGTACCACTTCAGTGCCACCACTTTAAAGCTGTCGCGCTCAGGATTCGTCGCCTTGGGCTTACTCAGCTTACGGGCTTGGATCACGTCTTGCCCTTCAGCCTTTTGTAGCTTGGCAGCATCACGCGCCCGCTGCGCTTCGCTCAACCCCACCGCCGGATAATTGCCCAGCGCCAGACGGGTTTCCTTATCGTCGCGGTAGATTTTCTGGAACCAGCGCTTGGAGCCCGCCAGACTGATCTCCAGGTACAGCCCCGCGCCCTCGGTCAAGCGCTCCCGCCTCTTGTCGGGCGGGCAGGTGGCATTTCGGCATCGGGCATCATCATGTCCCCCAGTAGGGCCGCTCCCCGGTTCTCTAGGGAAGTTGTTCCCCGACGGCACCCAAAAACAGCATTTGTTCCCCAATGTGTTCCACAGTCACTGGTTGGCTGTCAATATTTGCCCTGATCGCCCTTGCTGTGTAAGCTCTTGATTTGCCAATGAAAAAGGCCACCAAGTGTATGTCCTTGGTGGCCTTTGTTTGGGTTAATGGTGGAGCTGGCGGGAATTGAACCCGCGTCCGCAAGCCTTCGTCAGGCAGATCTACATGTTTAGTGCTCTGATTTGAATCTCGCCATGTAAGCCGCGCAGACACACGCTGCAAACAAGGCCAGCCCCCTTGAGTCTCGCCAAGTACCAAGGTGCCCGGTACCAAGCCAGCTGATGTAAATTCCCTTGCAGCCGGGAGGTATTGCTACCCCCTTGCCCAGCCCATCAGCGTGCTGTTGCAAGGCTCACCGGATTTAAGCGGCGAGTGCGAAACGTTCGTCGTTTGCAGTTACTTTTGTTGAATGGAGATTTACGAGCATCACTCAAGCTCGACATGCACCACACTGATCCCGAACCCACGTCGAAACCGGGACAGCCCCTAGAACTCGTATTTTAGTCCGCTTCCAACATTTTCAAGAGCTCCGCGGGAGAGAAAATCATTGCATCTGCACCCCAGCCGTCTTGCGGCACTTTCGCACCCAAGTAGCCATACATCGCCGCAACCGTTTTCATCCCTGCAACGCGGCCAGCCTGGATGTCTCTTTCATCATCACCCACGTAGATGCACTGATGAGGGGCAACGCCAATCCGTCGTGCGGCTTCAAGCAATGGAGCGGGATGGGGTTTCGGATACGGCGTGGTATCTCCGCTCACTATCGCTCCCGCCCTGGCAAACAGAGGCATGCGCTGCGTTATGAGCGACGTAAAACGCGATATCTTGTTTGTCACTACGCCCCACATGAGCGCGCGATGCGCCAGGGACTCCAAAAGTTCCGGGACGCCGTCGAAAGCGTTTGTCCGCTCATGTAGACAGCGCTCGTAGTTCACAAAGAACTCTTCACGCAAAACTGCAAAGTCGGGATGCTCGGGAGTGATACCGAGCGCTACCGACAACATTCCGCGAGCTCCAGCGCCTGCCATAGAACGATAAAGATGCAGTGGAATTGAGTCCATGCCGCGGTCTGTTCGTAACCTGTCTGCCGCGGCACCAAGATCCGGCGCACTGTCGATCAAGGTTCCGTCCAGATCAAACAAAACTGCACGCACTTTGCCAAAGGGGCTTACGAGACTGGGCATCGCGTCGCAAAAAGGTAGTTCACGCTCGTATCGTCACTGAGCCAATAGCGCCCAGTCAGTGGGTTGTATTGCATTCCTCGCACATTCAGCACATCAAGGCCTGCGTTACGGCATGCGGAAGCGAGTTCACCCGGTTGTATAAATTTTGCATACTCATGCGTGCCACGCGGCAGCATTTTTAGTATGTACTCGGCCCCCACAATGGCCAGCGCGAATGACTTGAGATTGCGGTTGATAGTGGAAAAAAACACCCATCCACCGGGTTTGACAAGCTGGGAACACGCTGTCACCACGGATTGCGGATCCGGCACATGCTCCAGCATTTCCATGCATGTCACCGTGTCAAACGAGGCTGGAGCTTCGCGTGCGAGTTCTTCAACACTGACTTCACGATACTGCACGCGCGGGGTTTGCACCTCTAGAGCATGCAAGCTTGCAACGCGCAAAGCCTTGGCGGCAAGATCAATGCCGAGTACTTCCGCCCCTTTGCGAGCCATGGCGTCTGCAAGAATCCCGCCTCCACAGCCTACGTCCAGGACTTTTTGCCCCTCAAGTGGAGACAGCTGATTAATCCAGTCGAGTCGTAAAGGATTGATTTGATGCAAGGGGCGGAATTCACTATCAGGATCCCACCATCGATGCGCCAACTCTGAAAACTTGGCTAATTCAGCCGGATCGGCGTTTAGAGGCTCAGTCATTTGCTTGCTATCTCGATACGAGCACTTCAGTTAAAAAAAAAGCCCCGTTACCGGGGCTTTTTCTGATTCGCAGACGATCAGTTGGCGCGAGTACCAACCACTTCGATTTCCACGCGACGGTTCTTGGCACGACCTTCTTTGGTCTTGTTGTCGGCAACAGGCTGCTTTTCGCCCTTGCCTTCAGTGTAAACGCGGTTGCGCTCAATGCCCTTGGACACCAAGTACGCCTTCACTGCTTCAGCACGACGCACCGACAGCTTCTGGTTGTAGGCATCAGTGCCCACGGAGTCAGTGTGACCGACTGCAATGATCACTTCCAGATTGATGCCCTTGACCTTGGACACCAGATCATCCAGCTTAGCCTTGCCTTCGGGCTTGAGAACAGACTTGTCGAAGTCGAAGAAAGCGTCAGCGGCGTAGGTCACCTTGCTGGCAATAGCGGGTGCAGCAGCGGCTGCCGGTGCGGCAGCGGCAGGTGCTGGAGCCGCAGGAGCGGCAGCAGGAGCAGCAGCAACCTTGGCAAGAGCGCCATCACAGCCTTCAGCGGCCGTGGCGGGCGTCCAGCCGGCATCGCGCCAGCACAACTCGTTCGTGCCGTTCTTCCAGACCAGCTGGCTGGTACCGTTTTGCCAGTTATCAACGGTTTTACCGCCGTCTGCCGCCTTCACTTGGGCACCAGCCGAGGTAGCAAGCACGGCAGAGGCCAACAACATCGCCAATTTGTTCAGTTTCTTCATGGTTCTCCTCTTGGGGAAAAAGCCGCAGCCGCGCTGCGTATCGGGGACGTCGTCAGTGACCATCACCAAAAACGTTGAAATCATTGTGCCATACGTAACAACCCAAAGGCGGCTTTGACTCGGTACAGACCGTAGGACAAAAGCGCAATCCCGCAGATATGTTGCTTAGCCGCGACAAGGTCTTGCACCTAGAATGCTTGACTCTCGCCGCATCCCTTCACTGCCGTCATGACTCAGTTTGCCAAAGAAACCCTGCCCATCAGCCTCGAAGAGGAGATGCGTCGCAGTTACCTAGATTACGCCATGAGCGTAATCGTGGGCCGGGCACTGCCCGATGCCCGGGACGGCCTCAAGCCGGTGCACAGGCGCGTGCTTTTTGCCATGCACGAGCTCAACAACGACTGGAACCGCCCCTACAAGAAGTCGGCACGTATCGTCGGTGATGTGATTGGTAAGTACCACCCGCACGGCGACAGCGCGGTGTACGACACTATCGTGCGCATGGCTCAGGACTTTTCGCTGCGCCACATGCTGGTGGATGGCCAGGGCAACTTCGGCTCGGTGGATGGGGACAGCGCCGCAGCGATGCGATACACCGAAATCCGCCTGGCAAAGATTGCGCACGAGATGCTGGCGGATATTGACAAGGAAACCGTCGATTTCGGCCCCAACTACGACGGCAGCGAGAAAGAACCGCTGGTGTTGCCCAGCAAGCTGCCCAATCTGCTGGTCAACGGCTCGGCCGGCATCGCCGTGGGCATGGCCACCAATATTCCACCGCACAACCTCAACGAGGTTGTGGACGCCTGCCTGCACCTGCTGCGCAACCCTGAAGCCACCATCGACGAGCTGATGGAGATCATCCCCGCGCCCGACTTTCCCACGGCCGGCATCATCTACGGCATCAATGGCGTCAAGGACGGCTACCGCACCGGGCGTGGCCGGGTCATCATGCGCGCCAAGTGCCACTTCGAGGACATCGACAAGGGCCAGCGTCAGGCCATCATCGTTGATGAGCTTCCCTATCAGGTCAACAAAAAGACGCTGCAAGAGCGCATGGCCGAGCTGGTGCACGAGAAAAAAATCGAAGGTATCAGCCATATCCAGGACGAGTCGGACAAATCCGGCATGCGCCTGGTGATCGAGCTCAAGCGCGGCGAGGTGCCCGAGGTGGTGCTCAACAACCTGTACAAGCAGACGCAGCTGCAGGACACCTTCGGCATGAACATGGTGGCGCTGATCGACGGCCAGCCCAAGCTGTGCAATTTGAAGGAGCTGATCGAAGTCTTCCTGCAGCACCGGCGCGAAGTGGTGACCCGCCGCACGGTGTTCGAGCTGCGCAAGGCGCGTGAACGCGGTCATGTACTGGAAGGCCTGGCCGTGGCGCTGGCCAACATCGACGAGTTCATCCGCATCATTCGCAACGCACCCACCCCGCCCGTTGCCAAGGCCGAGCTGATGACTCGGTCCTGGGACAGCCAGCTGGTGCGCGAGATGCTGACGCGCACGCGCGCCGACGGCGGCCTGGTCAGCGCCGACGACTACCGCCCTGAAGGCCTGGAGCGCGAGTTCGGCATGCAGGAAGGCGGTCTGTACCGCCTGTCGGACACCCAGGCCCAGGAAATCCTGCAAATGCGCCTGCAGCGCCTGACGGGCCTGGAGCAGGACAAGATCGTGGCCGAATACAAAGACGTCATGTCGGTCATCGAAGACCTGCTGGACATCCTGGCCAAGCCCGCGCGCGTCTCCACGATCATCGGCGATGAGCTCTCGGCATTGCGCCAGGAATTCGGCCAGTCCAAGCTGGGCGCGCGGCGCAGCACCATCGAGCACAGCGCGCAAGACCTGTCCACCGAGGACTTGATCACGCCCACCGACATGGTGGTCACGCTGTCGCACACTGGCTACATCAAGAGCCAGCCCTTGTCCGAGTACCGTGCGCAAAAGCGCGGCGGGCGTGGCAAACAGGCGGCTGCCACCAAGGAAGACGACTGGATCGACCAGCTGTTCATCGCCAACACGCACGACTACATCCTGTGCTTTTCCAATCGCGGCCGGCTTTACTGGCTCAAGGTGTGGGAGGTGCCGGCTGGCTCGCGCGGCTCGCGCGGGCGGCCCATCGTCAACATGTTTCCGCTGCAGGACGGCGAAAAAATCAACGTGGTACTGCCGCTCACCGGCGACATGCGCAGTTTCCCCACAGACCGCTATGTCTTCATGGCCACCCGCATGGGCACGGTCAAGAAGACCGCGCTCGACCAGTTCAGCAACCCGCGCAAGGCCGGCATCATCGCGGTTGACCTCGACGAGGGTGACTACCTGATCGGCGCCGCGCTGACCGACGGCGCGCACGACGTGATGCTGTTCAGCGACGGCGGCAAGGCGGTGCGCTTTGACGAAAACGACGTGCGCCCGATGGGCCGCAACGCGCGCGGCGTACGCGGCATGGCGCTGGAGGAAGGCCAGAGCGTGATCGCGATGCTGGTGGCCGAGGACGAACAGCAGAGCGTGCTGACCGCCACTGAGAACGGCTTCGGCAAGCGCACCGGGATCACCGAATACACCCGCCACGGCCGTGGTACCAAGGGCATGATCGCCATCCAGCAAAGCGAGCGCAACGGCAAGGTCGTGGCCGCCACCCTGGTGCATGCCGACGACGAGATCATGCTGATCACCGATACCGGCGTGCTGGTGCGCACCCGCGTGTCCGAGATTCGCGAGCTTGGCCGGGCCACGCAGGGCGTGACCCTGATCGCGCTGGACGAGGGCGCCAAGCTCAGCGGCCTGCAACGCATCGTGGAAAACGACGCCAACGTCGCCGATGTGGGTACAGATGCCGAGGTGGATGCTGGCAACGACTCCGACGCCGCCGAGGACACACCACGACCCGCCGACGCGTAACAAATCACTCCTGAAATAATAGCTACCAGCGCTTGCCATGCAAGGGCTAGTGACATATTTGACCTATAAACCATGAACCGCCCTTACAACTTCTCCGCCGGCCCGGCCGCCATTCCTGAAGAAGTGCTGCAGCAGGCCGCAGCCGAGATGCTGGACTGGCGGGGCAGCGGCATGGGCGTGATGGAGATGAGCCACCGCGGCAAGGAGTTCATCGCCATCTACGAACAAGCCGAAAGCGACCTGCGCGAGCTGCTGGCCGTGCCGCCCGAGTTCAAGATTTTGTTCATGCAAGGCGGCGGCCTGGCCCAAAACGCCATCGTGCCGCTGAACCTCTCGCGCGCGGCCACGGTGGACTTTGTGGTCACCGGCGGCTGGAGCCAGAAGTCGCGCAAGGAGGCGCTGAAGTACGCCGCCGAGGTGCGCACCGCCGCATCGGGCGAGGACAGCCAGTTCACCACCCTTCCCGACCCGGCCGGCTGGCAGCTGAGCCGCGGCGCCAGCTACGTGCACATCTGCAGCAACGAGACCATCCACGGCGTCGAGTTCCACGAGCTGCCCGACCTGAAGGCCCTGGGCAGCGATGCGCCGCTGGTGATCGATTTTTCCTCCCACGTCGCCTCGCGCCCCGTTGACTGGAGCCGCGTGGGCCTGGCCTTTGGCGGCGCGCAAAAGAACATCGGCCCCGCGGGCCTGACCATCGTCATCGTGCGCGACGAACTGCTGGGCCACGCCCTGCCCGCCTGTCCCAGCGCGTTTGATTACCGCGTCGTGGCCGACCACCAGTCCATGTACAACACACCGCCCACCTGGGGCATTTACATGGCGGGCCTCACTTTCCAGTGGCTCAAGCGCCAGACCGAAGGCCAGGGCGCGGGCACTGTCACCGGCATTGCCGCCATGGAGCAGCGCAACATCGCCAAGGCTCGCCTGCTGTACGACTTCATCGACCAGTCGGCTTTCTACGTGAACAAGGTGGTACCGCACTGCCGCTCGCGCATGAACATCCCGTTCTTCCTGGCCGACGAGTCGCGCAACGACGCCTTCCTGGCAGGCGCCAAAGCGCGTGGCCTGCTGCAGCTCAAGGGCCACAAGTCCGTCGGCGGCATGCGCGCCAGCATCTACAACGCCATGCCGCTGGCAGGTGTGCAGGCGCTGGTGGCCTACATGCAGGACTTCGAACGCACCGCCGCCTGACACCACCGCAAGGCAGCCTCCCATAAAAAGTACGGGCTGCGCGCTTGCCTCGCAGGGATTTATTAAGGTTTTCGGCCTTAAACCCACTACAGACAAGCGCGAGCAGCTATCAAAATCATGGCAGACAACCGCTCAAACCCCACTCTCCAGGCCAGCCCCGCGCTGGCCGATCTACGCGTACAGATTGATTCGCTGGATCATCAACTGCTGCAGTTGCTCAACCAGCGCGCCCGCGTGGCCGAACAGGTGGGCGAGCTCAAAAAGCGCGAGGGCACGCCCTTTTTCCGCCCCGACCGCGTGGCCCAGGTCATCGAAAAGATCACCAAGGCCAACCCCGGCCCTCTGAAAAGTGCCCATGTCGCCGCCATCTGGCGCGAGATCATGTCGGCCTGCCTGGCGCTGGAGTCGCCCCAGCGCGTGGCCGTGCTTGGCCCCGAGGGCACGTTCTGCGAGCAGGCGGCCATCGAATACTTTGGCGGCGCGGCCGACCTGATGTATTGCGCCAACTTTGACGAGGTCTTCCATGCCACGGCGGCTGGCAGCGCGCAGTACGGCGTGGTGGGCGTGGAGAACTCCAACGAGGGCGTGGTCACGCGCTCGCTGGACATGTTCCTGCACACCCCCTGCCATGTGGTGGGCGAAGTCAGCCTGCTGGTGCGCCACAACCTGGTGCGCGCCAGCAATTCGGCCGAGGGCATCCAGGCCGTGCTGGCACATCCCCAGGCACTGGCGCAGTGCCAGGGCTGGCTATCCAAGCACCTGCCGCATGCCGAACGCCGCCCGGTGTCCAGCAACGCCGAAGGCGCCCGCCTGGCGGCCACGAACCCCCAGTGGGCCGGCATTGCCAGCGAGCGCGCCGCACAGCAATACGGCCTGCACGTCGTGGCCCACGCCATTCAGGACGACGCCTACAACCGCACGCGCTTTGCCGTGATCTGCCTGCCGCACACGCTGGCCACACCGGCGCCCAGCGGCAAGGACTGCACCAGCCTGATCATCTCGGTACCCAACCGGCCCGGCGCCGTGCACGACCTGCTGGTGCCGCTGAAAAAACACGGTGTGTCCATGACGCGATTCGAGTCGCGTCCCGCGCGTACGGGCCAGTGGGAGTACTACTTCTACATCGACCTCGAAGGCCACCCGGCCCAGCCCAACGTGGCTGCGGCGCTGGCCGAGTTGCAGCAGCTGTGCGCCTTCTACAAGGTGCTGGGCACCTACCCTGTCTCGGCATAAGGGGGCGGCATGTTTGAACAACTGGGATTGATCGGCTGCGGCCTGATGGGCGGCTCGTTCGCCCTGGCGCTCAAAAAGGCAGGCCTGGTCAAGCGCGTGGTGGGCTACAGCAAGTCGCCGTCCACCACCGACCGCGCGCGCCAGCTGGGCGTGATCGACGTGGAGGCGCCCTCGGCGCTGCTGGCCGCGGCGGGCGCCGACATCGTGCTGGTGGCCGTGCCGGTGGCGGCCACCGAGTCCACGCTCAAGTCCATCAAGCACCTGGTCACGCCGCAGATGCTGGTCATGGACGTAGGCTCCACCAAGTCTGACGTGGTGCAGGCCGCGCGCGTGGCGCTGCGCGACCAGATCGGCTCGTTTGTGCCCGCGCACCCGATCACGGGGCGCGAAGTCTCGGGGGTGGAACATGCCGACGCCACACTCTACGACGGCCGCCAGGTCATCCTGACACCCACCGAGCGCACACTGCCCGCCTGCCTGCAACGGGCCGAAGAAGTCTGGCGCGCCCTGGGCTGCCATGTGAGCCGCATGTCGCCCGACGCGCATGACGCCACATTTGCCGCCGTCAGCCACCTGCCCCATTTGCTGGCGTTTGCCATGATCTCGTCGATCACCTCGCAACCCCACGCAGACGAGATGCTGGCCATGGCCGGGCCGGGCTTTCGCGACTTCACCCGCATTGCCGCCAGCGACCCCAAGATGTGGCGCGACATTCTTCGCGCCAACCAGGGCGAGGTGCTGACCCAGTCGCGCCTGTTCAGGCAGGCGCTGCAAAACTTTGAAGACGCCATGCAAACCGACGGCGACCAGGCACTCGAAGACCTGATCACGCTGGCCAGCCACACGCGCGCGCACTGGCGCATGGGCGCGCACCGCAAGAACAAGGATCACTGATGTTCTCCACTGCGTTCCTCGACCTGCCGCCGCTGGCAGGCGCCGCGGGCAGCGTGCAGCTGCCGGGCTCCAAGAGCATTTCCAACCGCGTGCTGCTGCTGGCCGCCCTGAGCCAGGGCACCACCGAGGTGCGCGACCTGCTGGCCTCCGACGACACCCGCGTGATGCTGGACGCACTGCGCCAGCTGGGTTGCGGGGTCGAGGAGTCCGGCGGCGGCACGGTGCGCATCACCGGCCTGGGCAGCCCGCACGGTGCACGGCCACGCTCGCCCGCCAGCCTGTTCATGGGTAACGCCGGCACGGCCATGCGTCCGCTGACCGCTGCGCTGGCGCTGCTGGGTGGCGAGTACGAACTGTCGGGCGTGCCGCGCATGCACGAGCGCCCCATCGGCGACCTGGTGGATGCCTTGCGCCAACTGGGTTGTCGCATCGACTACCTGGGCAATGACGGCTTTCCGCCGCTGCGCATCGCCCACGCAGCGGGCGTGCCGCCGCTGCAGCTGGCAGCGCCGATCCGCGTGCGCGGCGACGTGTCCAGCCAGTTCCTGACCGCGCTGCTGATGGCGCTGCCGTTGGCGGCCCGTCAGCATGACGTGGTGATCGAAGTAGTGGGCGAGCTGATCTCCAAACCCTACATCCGCATCACCCTGGAACTGCTGGCGCGCTTTGGCATTGCCGTGCGGCACGAGCGGTGGCAGCGCTTCACCATTCCCGCGGGCAGCAGCTTCCAGTCGCCGGGGCTGATCCACGTTGAGGCGGACGCCTCCTCTGCTAGTTATTTCATAGCTGCTGGCGCAATAGCAGCGGGCGCCACAGGCCAGGATGGCATCAAGATTCTGGGCGTGGGGCTGGACTCAATTCAGGGCGACATTCGCTTTGTCGAAGCCGCCCAGGCCATGGGCGCACGCATCACTGGCGGCCCCAACTGGCTGCACATTGCGCGCGGCCAGTGGCCGCTGCAAGCCATCGACCTGGACTGCAACCATATCCCCGACGCCGCGATGACCCTGGCGGTGATGGCGCTGTACGCACAGGGCACCACCGTGCTGCGCAACATCGCCAGCTGGCGTGTCAAGGAAACCGACCGCATCGCCGCCATGGCCGCCGAGTTGCGCAAGCTGGGCGCCACGGTGAAAGAAGGCCTTGACTTCATCGCCGTGACGCCGCCTGCCAGCGCCGCCGACTGGCGCGCCGCCCGCATCCACACCTACGACGACCACCGCGTGGCCATGTGCTTCTCGCTGGCGGCCTTCAACCCCGCCGGGCTGCCGGTGCGCATCGAAGACCCCCAATGCGTGGCCAAGACCTTCCCGGACTACTTCGAGGCGCTGTTCCAGGTGGCACAGGCACAGGCCGGCAGCATCCCGGTAATCTGCATCGACGGGCCTACCGCATCGGGCAAGGGCACCGTTGCCGCGGCCGTGGCGCGCGCGCTGGGCTATCACCTCCTGGACTCGGGGGCGCTCTACCGCATCACTGCCCTTGCGGCCAGCCGTGCAGGCCTGCAGATCGGCCCTGCCGACGAACCGCGCATCGCCGAGCTGGCGCGCCAGCTGCCCGTGCGCTTTGAGGGCGCGCGCGTCTGGCTGGGCGACGACGAAGTCACTGCCGCCATCCGCACCGAAGAGGCCGGCATGAACGCATCGCAGGTCTCCGCACTGCCCGCCGTGCGTGCGGCGCTGCTGGCCCTGCAGCACAGCTTTCGCCGTCTGCCGGGCCTGGTGGCTGACGGCCGCGACATGGGCACGGTGATTTTTCCGCAGGCGCCGCTCAAGATATTTCTGACGGCCAGCGCCGAATGCCGGGCCGAAAGGCGCCACAGGCAATTGCTCTCCAACGGGGTTTCGGCTAATATCGCCGACCTTCGCGCACAGCTTGAGGCGCGCGACGCCCGCGACAGCAGCCGCAGCGTTGCCCCCCTGAAGCCCGCGCACGACGCCCTGGTTCTGGACAATTCTGAACGCACGATCGATGAAATCGTCGCGCAAGTGATTGCCTGGTGGCAGGCACGCCAGCCGTTCGGCGCATAAGCTGCCGCGGCAGGTACATGGCCCACACGGCTCCCGCCGCGCCCCAACTGCGCACTGGCCGTGTGGTTCTTTCAACCTCAACCCCGCGGTGTGACGCCGCACAACCTCCGCAAGCAGTCTTAGAAACGAAGGCAATGGTGCCGTCGGAAACCTGCATGCGGGCAAGGAACTACATGTCTGAATCTTTTGCCGCCCTGTTTGAAGAATCGTTGCAACGCACGGAAATGCGTCCCGGCGAGGTCATCACCGCCGAAGTCGTGCGCGTGGAGCACAACTTCGTCGTCGTGAACGCCGGCCTGAAGTCCGAAGCCTACGTGCCGATCGACGAGTTCAAGAACGACCAGGGCGAGATTGAAGTCCAGGTGGGTGACTTCGTGTCGGTGGCCATCGGCTCCATCGAAAACGGCTACGGCGACACCATCCTGTCGCGCGACACCGCCAAGCGCCTGGCCTCCTGGCTGTCGCTCGAAAAGGCCCTGGAGTCCGGCGAATTCGTCACCGGCACCACCAGCGGCAAGGTCAAGGGCGGCCTGACGGTGCTGGTCAACGGCATCCGCGCCTTCCTGCCCGGCTCGCTGATCGACACCCGTCCCGTCAAGGACCTGACTCCGTACGAAAACAAGACGATGGAGTTCAAGGTCATCAAGCTGGACCGCAAGCGCAACAACGTGGTGCTGAGCCGCCGCGCCGTGGTCGAAGCCTCCATGGGCGAAGAGCGCGCCAAGCTGATGGAAACGCTGCGCGAAGGCGCCATCGTCCACGGCGTGGTCAAGAACATCACCGAGTACGGTGCGTTCGTGGATCTGGGCGGCATCGACGGCCTGCTGCACATCACCGACATGGCATGGCGCCGCGTGCGTCACCCCTCCGAGGTGGTGCAGGCCGGCCAGGAAATCACTGCCAAGATCCTCAAGTTCGACACCGAGAAGAACCGTGTGTCTCTGGGCCTCAAGCAAATGGGCGACGACCCCTGGATGGGCGTGTCGCGCCGCTACCCCCAGGGCACCCGCCTGTTCGGCAAGATCACCAACATTGCCGACTACGGCGCGTTTGTCGAACTCGAGCCCGGCATCGAAGGCCTGGTGCACGTCTCCGAGATGGACTGGACCAACAAGAACGTGGCACCCAACAAGCTGGTGTCGCTGGGTGACGAGGTCGAAGTCATGGTCCTGGAGATCGACGAAGACAAGCGCCGCATCAGCCTGGGCATGAAGCAGTGCCGCGCCAACCCCTGGCAGGAATTTGCCCAGGAAACCAAGCGCGGCGACCGCGTCAAGGGCCCGATCAAGTCGATCACCGACTTCGGCGTGTTCGTGGGCCTGGCAGCCGGCATTGACGGCCTGGTGCACCTGTCTGATCTGTCCTGGAACGAGCCCGGCGAAGCCGCTGTGCGCAACTACAAGAAGGGCCAGGAAGTCGAAGCCATCGTGCTGGCCGTGGACGTGGACCGCGAGCGCATCTCCCTGGGCATCAAGCAGCTCGACGGCGACCCGTTCACCACCTTCGTGACCGTGAACGACAAGGGCCAGACGGTGACCGGCAAGGTCAAGACCGTGGACGCCCGTGGCGCTGAAATCGACCTGGGCGAAGACATCGTGGGCTACCTGCGCGCATCGGAAATCTCCCGCGACCGCGTGGAAGATGCCCGCAACGTGCTGAAGGAGGGCGACGAAGTCACGGCCGTGGTGGTCAACGTGGATCGCAAGACCCGCAACATCCAGCTGTCCATCAAGCAAAAGGACATGGTTGACCAGCAGGAAGCCATGGCGCACCTGTCGGCCCAGTCCGCCAAGGAAAACGCCGGCACCACCAGCCTGGGCGCACTGCTGCGTGCCAAGCTGGACAATTCCGACAAATAATCTGTCGCAGCCTGCTTGCAGGCACCTGTGCTGCGCCACCTGCGGGTGGCGCCAGCCGCATCAGCGGGCGCTCTGGTAGCGCCCGTTGTCATATAACCCATCACCTATCTGACTGACCCATGACCCGATCAGACCTCGTCGAAGAACTGGCAGCACGTTTCAGCCAGCTCACCCAGCGTGATGCCGAATATGCCGTCAAGACCATCCTGGACGCTGTCAGCGACGCCATGGTGCGCGGCCACCGCATCGAGATCCGCGGCTTCGGCAGCTTTTCGGTCAACCGCCGCCCACCGCGCATCGGCCGCAATCCGCGCACCGGCGAATCCGTTCACATCCCCGAAAAACGCGTGCCGCACTTCAAGCCGGGCAAGGCGCTGCGCGAAGCCGTTGATCAGCGCCCCATCGAACCCTGACCGCTGCGCAACCGACAAATCAATCGCTGCCAGCGATTGATGCACCCGGGCACGGTGGCATTCGCCAGTTGATGCCGCTGCAAGCGGGGAGCCTTCTTTGCTCATCGACGTGCCGTCGCCCACAGCCTTCTAGAATCGTGCAACCATCGGGGAGACGCATGAAATACCTCCTGTGGCTGCTGAAGGCGGCCATTTTTTTCACACTTTTTGCCTTCGCGCTGAACAACCAGCAGGACATCACGGTGCACTTCTTCTTCGGCACCCAATGGACTGCGCCCTCCGTGCTGGTGGTGCTCGCCGCATTCACACTGGGTGTGGTCGTCGGCGTGCTGGGCATGGTGCCACGCTGGTGGCACCATCGCAGTGCAGCGCGGCGTGCGCACACTGCGCCGCCAATACCCGCCGTATCACCTGCGCAGCCGCTGGCTGCCAGCCCCACCCCCCAGCCGCCGCCCATCGATGGAATTTGACCTCACCTGGCTTCTTCTCGGCCTGCCGCTGGCTTTTGTGTTGGGCTGGCTGGCCTCGCGCTTCGACCTGCGCCAGCTGCGCGAGGAGAATCGCCGCGCTCCCAAGGCGTACTTCAAGGGGCTGAACTACCTGCTCAATGAGCAGCAGGATCAGGCCATTGACGCCTTCATCGAGGCGGTGCAAAACGACCCCGACACCACCGAGCTGCACTTTGCCCTGGGCAACCTGTTTCGCCGCCGCGGCGAGTACAACCGCGCCGTGCGCGTGCACGAGCACCTGCTGTCGCGCGGCGATCTGAGCCGCGCCGACCGCGAGCGCGCCCAGCACGCGCTGGCGCTGGACTTTCTCAAGGCCGGCCTGCTGGACCGGGCCGAGGACGCGCTGCGCCGGCTCGAGGGCACCCGCTTCGAAGCCCAGGCCCGCATGGCGCTGCTGTCCATCTACGAGCGATCGCGTGATTGGCAGCAGGCTGCCGACATCGCACGGCGCATGCAGGAGGCCCAGCAGGGCGACTTCAGTACCCGCCAGGCCCATTACCTGTGCGAGCAGGCACTGGCGCTGGCAGCCCACGGCGAACAATCCGCTGCGCAGGCGCTGCTGGAGCGCGCCATCGTTACCGCGCCGCAGGCTGCGCGCGCTCGCATCGAACTGGCCCGCCTGCAGCAGCGCATGGGACAGGCCGACTTGGCCCTGGCAACGCTGCATGACCTGGCGCGCGCTGCGCCCCCTGCCCTGGCGCTGGCCGCGCCGCTGATCGTGGAGACGGCCACCGCCACCGGGTGCGAGCCGCAGGCCCTGGCCCTGCTGCAGCAGCATTACCAGAACCTGCCGTCGCTGGACTTGCTCGAGGCCGTCGTGACGCTGGAGACCGCTGCACGGGGACCAGCGGCGGGGCGCGAGTGGTATGTGCGCCATCTGGACAAAGAGCCTTCACTGGTGGCCGCCACCCAATGGCTAGCCGGCGAAACGCTGGCGCACGAGGAGTTTCACCCCCAGATCCAGCGTGCGCTGGAACAAGCTGCCAAACCGCTCACACGCTACCGCTGCGCGGCCTGCGGCTTTGAAGCACGCCAGCATTTCTGGCAATGCCCCGGCTGCCAGACCTGGGACAGCTACCCAGCACGCCGCGTCGAGGAGCTTTGACCCATGCCCGCCCTGAAACCCCGCACATCCCTGTGGCGCAGCCTGTGCCTGTGGGCGCTGCTGCAGGCCGGCGCCGCCCTGGCCGCCACGGACGTCAACAGCGCCCGCGAAGCCGACCTGGACGGCGTGAAGGGCATCGGCCCGGGGCTGTCCTCGCGCATCCTGGCCGAGCGCGCCAGGGGGCCGTTTCGGGATTGGCCCGACCTGATCGCCCGCGTCAAGGGCATTGGCCCCGGCGCGGCAGCACGGCTGTCAGCCAATGGGCTGACGGTCAATGGCGCCGCCTATGCACCACCCCAGGGCACCCAAGCCAGCGGCGCCCTGGCTGCACAGCCCGCAGCAAGCAGGGATTGATTCCGGCCCTGACGCTGGTGCATTCACTGGTGCATGCTCGGGTTTTAATAGCATCAAAAACCCTGCTTGCGCCTAGAATCAGTCACCAATGTCGCTGATTTTGCTCGTCATCCTCCCCTTTGCCGCTAGCTTCGTGGCGGCCCTGCTGCCTGCCAATGCGCGCAACACGGAGTCCACGCTGGCCGGACTGGTCGCGCTGTTTTGCACTATTCAGGCAGCGATGTACTTTCCGGGCATTGCAGACGGCGGCGTGTTGCGCCAGGAATTCGAGTGGCTGCCCGCACTCGGCCTGAACCTGGTCATCCGCATGGATGGCTTCGCCTGGATGTTCTGCATGCTGGTGTATGGCATCGGCACGCTGGTGGTGATTTATGCGCGCTACTACATGTCGCCAGCCGACCCTGTGCCACGCTTTTTCTCGTTCTTCCTGGCCTTCATGGGCGCCATGGGCGGCGTGGTCCTGTCGGGCAACATCATCCAGCTGGTGTTCTTCTGGGAGCTGACCAGCCTGTTTTCGTTTTTGCTGATCGGCTACTGGCACCACCGCGAAGACGCGCGCCGCGGCGCGCGCATGGCGCTCACGGTCACCGGCACGGGTGGCCTGTGCCTGCTGGCTGGCATGCTGGTGCTGGGCCACATCGTGGGCAGCTATGACCTGGAACACGTACTGGGCGCAGCCGAGCTGGTGCGCGACCACCCCATGTACCTGACCGTGCTGGCGCTGGTGCTGCTGGGCGCGTTCACCAAAAGCGCGCAGTTTCCGTTTCACTTCTGGCTGCCCAACGCCATGGCGGCGCCCACGCCGGTGTCTGCCTATCTGCATTCGGCCACCATGGTCAAGGCGGGCGTCTTTATGCTGGCGCGCCTGTGGCCGGTGATGGGCGGCACCGAGCCGTGGTTCTGGCTGGTGGGCGGCGCCGGCCTCGCGTCGCTGCTGATCGGGGGCTACGCGGCCATGTTCCAAAGCGACCTGAAGGGGCTGCTGGCTTACTCCACCATCTCGCACCTGGGCCTGATCACGCTGCTGCTGGGGCTCAACAGCCCGCTGGCTGCCGTGGCCGCGGTGTTCCACATCATGAACCACGCGACCTTCAAGGCCTCGCTGTTCATGGCTGCCGGCATCATCGACCACGAAAGCGGCACGCGCGACATCCGGCGCCTGTCGGGCCTGCGCCGCATGATGCCCATCACTGCCACGCTGGCCACGGTGGCCAGCGCGGCCATGGCGGGCGTGCCGCTGCTCAACGGCTTCCTGTCCAAGGAAATGTTCTTTGCCGAGACCGTCTTCATCGACGCCACGCCCCTGGTGGCCACCGCGCTGCCCATTGCCGCCACCGTGGCCAGCATGTTCAGCGTGGCGTATTCGCTGCGCTTCATCGTCGATGTGTTCTGGGGACCGCCAGCCACCGACCTGCCGCACCAGCCACACGAGCCGCCGCACTGGATGCGCGTGCCGGTCGAGCTTTTGGTGCTCGGCTGCCTGGTGGTGGGTATTTTTCCGGCGTGGTCGGTGGGTCTTTATCTGGACGCCGCAGCGCTGCCGGTGGTGGGCGGGGATCTGCCGGCCTTCAGCCTGGCGGTGTGGCACGGCATCAACGCCCCGCTGATCATGAGCCTGGTAGCCATGCTGGGGGGCACGGCCCTGTACCTGCTGCTGCGCCACGGCCGGGCGCGCGGGCGCATCGGCGTGCCGCCCTTCATGCACCGCATCAGCGGGCGGCGCTTTTTCGAGCTCACGCTCACCCTTCTCACGCAGTGGGGCTGGCGGGGCCGACGCCTGCTGTCCACCCAGCGCCTGCAGTGGCAGATGCTGTGGCTGATGCTGTTCACGCTGGTGGCGGGGGCCATGCCCATTTGGACGCGGGGCCTGCAGCTGGGAGACCGCGGCACGCTGGCGCCGTCGGCCGCCTTCGTGCTGATCTGGCTGCTGGGCTGCATCTGCGCCGTGGCTGCGGCCTGGCAGGCCAAGTACCACCGGCTGGCGGCGCTGACGCTGATGGGCGGCGCGGGGCTGTGCACCAGCATTACCTTTCTGTGGTTCTCCGCGCCCGACCTGGCACTCACGCAGCTGGCCGTAGAGGTGGTCACCACCATCCTCATCCTGCTGGGTCTGCGCTGGCTGCCCAAGCGCGATGAGAGCCTGCCCGCCACCCCGGCCAGCGCCACGCTGGCACGCACGCGCCGCGTGCGCGACATGCTGGTCGCGGTGGCTGCCGGGGGCGGCATGGCCTGGCTGGCCTACGCCATGATGAGCCGCCCGTTCGCGCAAAGTACCTCCACGTTCTTCCTGGAGCGCGCACTCACCGAGGGCGGCGGCACCAACGTGGTCAACGTCATGCTGGTGGACTTCCGGGGCTTTGATACGTTTGGCGAGATCGTGGTGCTGGGCATCGTCGCCCTCACGGTGTATGCACTGCTGCGGCGCTTTCGCCCGGCGGGCGAGGCCATGGACTTGCCCGAGCAGCAGCGTGACCTGCCAGCCGACCTGCAGACCGACCTGCTGAACCCGCGCAACGCCACCGACACGGCCATCGGCTATCTGATGGTTCCTGCCGTGCTGGTGCGCCTGCTGCTGCCGTTCACGGCGCTGGTGGCGTTCTACCTGTTCATGCGCGGCCACAACCAGCCAGGCGGCGGTTTTGTGGCGGGGCTGGTGTTCTCGGTAGGGCTGGTGCTGCAGTACATCATCTCGGGCACCTCGTGGGTCGAGGTGCACATGCCCCTGTACCCGCGCAAATGGATCGCGGCGGGCCTGCTGCTGGCCCTGGGCACGGGCCTGGGTGCGGTGGCGCTGGGCTACCCCTTCCTGACCAGCCACACGGCTCATCTGAGCCTGCCGGGCATCGGAGACATCCATGTGGCCAGTGCCATGTTCTTCGACATGGGCGTGTTCGCGCTGGTCGTGGGCTCCACGCTGCTCATCCTTACGGCCATCGCCCACCAGTCGGTGCGCAGCCATCGCTATCACGCCCGCCTGCTCGAAGAGCAGCAGCTCGCCATGGCGGCCGTGGTGTCCTACGACGACGACCTGCAGGAGCCGCGCTGATGGAAATCGTGCTGACCATCGCCATCGGCGTGCTGACCGGCTCGGGCGTGTGGCTGCTGCTGCGCCCGCGTACCTTCCAGGTGATCATGGGCCTGTCGCTGCTGTCCTATGCCGTCAACCTGTTCATCTTCAGCATGGGCCGCCTGGGCCTGTCCGTGAACAAAGAGCCGGTGCTCAAAGCCGGCGTGCCGCAAGACCTGCTGCACTACGCCGACCCCATGCCGCAGGCCCTGGTGCTCACGGCCATCGTGATCGGCTTTGCCATGACGGCGCTGTTCCTGGTGGTGCTGCTGGCCTCGCGGGGCATGTCCGGCACCGACCATGTGGACGGCTCGCACTCGCGTGAAACGCAGGAGATGCCATGAGCGCCCTGGCAGATTTCACCGCCTTGCTGATGCCGCACCTGATGCTGGCGCCCATCGGGCTGCCCATGCTCACCGCCGCCGCGCTGCTGCTGCTGGGCGAGGAGCAGCAGCGCCTCAAGCTGCGGGTCAGCATTGCGTCCACGTTGCTGGGGCTGGTGGTGGCCACGGCGCTGCTGCAATGGTCGGATCAATCCGGCGCGACCGCGACCATGGGTGTCTATCTGCCCGGCAACTGGCCTGCGCCGTTTGGCATCGTGCTGGCGCTGGATCGGCTGTCAGCCCTGATGCTGGTGCTGACCAGCGGCGTCGCCCTGTGCTCCATTTTGTTTGCCAGCGCGCGCTGGCACCGCGCCGGCGTCAACTACCACACGCTGTTCCAACTGCAGCTCATGGGACTGTCGGGCGCCTTTCTCACGGCAGACCTGTTCAACCTTTTCGTGTTCTTCGAGATCATGCTCGCCGCCTCCTACGGTCTGCTGCTGCATGGCTCGGGACGCGCACGCGTGCAGGCGGGGCTGCATTACATCGCCATCAACCTGGCGGCGTCGTCGCTCTTCCTGGTGGGCGCATCCATGCTCTACGGCATCACGGGCACGCTGAACATGGCGGATCTGGCGCAGGCCATACCGCAGGTGTCTGCCGGCGACCGTGGGCTGCTGCATTCGGCGGCCGCGATCCTGGCCACCGCCTTTCTCATCAAGGCGGCTGTGTGGCCGCTCAATTTCTGGCTGGTTCCGGCGTACAGCGCGGCCACGCCGCCCGTCGGCGCGCTGTTTGCGCTGATGACCAAGGTAGGCATCTACACGCTGCTGCGGCTGTGGACGCTGATGTTCAGCAGCGAGGCCGGCCCCTCCTCCCTGTATGGCAGCCTGTGGCTGATCGGCGGCGGCATGGTCACCATGGCCTTTGGCGCCATCGGCATGATGGGCTCGCAGCGCCTCACCCACCTGGCGGGCCATGCGGCCGTGCTGTCGTCGGGCACGCTGCTGGCGGCGGCGGGCTTTGGGCAGAACGCGCTCACGGCCGGCCTGCTGTACTACCTGCCCAGCTCCACGCTGGCCGTGGGCGCGCTGTTCTTGCTGGCCGACCTGATCGACCGCTGGCGCAACGCGGGCTCCACGCTGGCGCCCTACGAGGTGGACGACGTGGCCCCGTTTCTGACTGCCGAGCTGATTCCTGCCCCCGGCCTGAACCTGGACGACGACGAGGAAGTGCTGGTGGGCCGCGTCATCCCCGCGGCGGCCGCGTTCCTGGGGCTGTCCTACCTGGCGTGCACGCTGGTCATCGCCGGGCTGCCGCCGCTGTCGGGCTTTGTAGGCAAATTCGCCATGCTCACCGCCCTGGTCAACCCGTTGGGGCTGGGTTCATCCGCTGGCACGCGGCCAGGCCTGCCGGGCTGGACGCTGATGGCGCTCATGATCGGCACCGGGCTGCTTGCGCTGCTGGCGCTGACGCGCACGGGCATTCGTCACTTCTGGGCCAGCCATGACCGGCCCACGCCGCAGTTGCGCCTGCTGGAGGGCTTGCCGATTGCCATGCTGCTGGGCGCCTGCGCAGTGCTCACGGTGCAGGCCGATGGCGTGATGCGCTTTACCCAGGCCACCGCCAACGCACTGCACGCGCCCGGCACCTATGTGCGGGCCGTGATGTCGGCTGCGCCCAAGCCCGGCCCGACCACGGCCACCACGCCAGCGCCCGCCCCGGAGGCCGCGCCATGATGAAAAAGCTCTTGCCCGCGCCGCTGGTTTCGGTGGCGCTGTTCGTGATGTGGCTGCTGCTCAACCACTCGGTCAGCACCGGCCACATGATTTTGGCCCTGCTGGCGGCGCTGATCCTGCCGGTGATGTTCAGCGAACTGCGGCCGCAAAAAGTGCGGGTGCGTCACCTGGGCACGGTGCTGCGGCTGTGCCTGGCGGTCATGGCGGACAGCACGCAGTCCAACATCGCCGTGCTGCGCCTGCTGCTGCAGCCGTCGCGGCGCCGGCATCCGCCGGACTTCGTCAAAATTCCCCTGGAATTGCGCGACCCCAACGGCCTGGCCGTTCTGGCCATGATCGTCTGCATCACGCCCGGCACCGCCTGGGCCGAGCTGTCGCTGGACCGAAGCATGCTGATGCTGCACGTGCTGGAGGTGGATGACCCGCAGCACATCATCGACCAGGTCAAGACGCGCTACGAGCGTCCGTTGATGGAGATTTTTGAATGACCAGCCCCGTCACCTCCTGGGCCTTGCCCATTGCACTGATCCTGCTGGCGTCGGCCATGGCGCTATGCCTGGTGCGCATGCTGCGCGGCCCTACCGCGCAAGACCGCGTGCTGGCACTGGACTGCATGTACCTCAACGGCATGCTGTTCATGCTGGTGCTGGGCATCTACTACGGCAGCACCAACTACTTCGAGGCCGCAATGCTCATCGCGCTGCTGGGCTTCGTCAGCTCCACGGCCATGGCCAAATTTCTGCTGCGCGGCGAGGTGATCGAATGACCCCCGCAACCTTGCCCCTGTGGGTGGACATCACCGTATCGGTGCTGGCGTTGTGCGGCGCGGTCATTGCACTGCTGGGCTCGCTGGGGCTGCTGCGCCTCAAGAGCTACTTCGAGCGCGTGCATGCGCCCTCCATCATCGCCACCATGGGCTGCTGGTGCATCATGCACGCCACGCTGGTGTACTTCACGACCACCGACGAAAGCCTGGGAGTGCATGCGCTACTAATCGCCCTCTTCGTCGCCATCACGGTGCCCGTGACCAACATTTTTCTGATGCGCGCGGCGCTGTTTCGCGCGCGCCGCATGGGCGAGAAAGTGCCGCCCAGCCTGAGCCGCGGCGCTGGCGGCGACCAGATCGATTCCTGATACTTTCGCTATCATAAAAATAGCTATCAGCGCTTGCAAATAGTGCGCCAGCGCCTATTTTGGCTATAAGCCGTACACCAACAAGCACACGGTAGCCGCGCCTTGCCGGCGGCGCCAGGGCACGCTGGCCCAGGCTGCTACGCCTGCCTACAATGCCGCGATGTTTCATGCTCTTGCCATCTGCGTCGGCGCCTGCGCCGGTGCGCTCATGCGCTGGCGGCTGGGCCTGTGGCTCAACACACAGGGCACGCTGCTGCCCTGGGGCACGCTGGCGGCGAACCTGATTGGCGGCTACCTCATCGGTTTATGCCTGGCGCTGTTCCAGACCGTCCCGCAGCTCGACCCCGTATGGCGCGCCCTGCTCGTCACCGGCTTTCTGGGGGCGCTGACCACGTTCTCCACCTTCTCGGCCGAGGTGATCGGCTTGCTGCAGCAGCAACGTCTGGCCCAGGCACTGGGCCTGTGCGGGCTGCATGTGGCGGGCTCGTTGTGCATGACCTGGGTGGGGCTGCAAACCTTGCCGCTGCTGTGGTCCGGGGCCCGGCAAGCTGCATGAAAGCTATCATTACAATAGCTGCCAACGCCTGATGCACAAGGGCTGGCTGCTTTTTCAACTCAAAAAATACCGAAGCCCTTCCCATGAGCGGACAGCCGCTGCAGCAGCCCGCATCGCCAGGCACTGCCCACACCACAACCACCATGCTCGCCAACACCGACCTTCAAGACAGCCGCCTGGCCAATGCCTGGGCCGAGCTGCACAACTACGCCGTTGCTGGCAACCCCCTGCACGCGGACTCCCACCGCCTGGCCTTTGCCGACCCCGAGTTTTTGCTGCGCCGTGAAACCCGCGGCATCCGCTTTCAGCTGGAGCTGCTCAAACCCGACCTGGAGCAGGGCGCGCAGGGCATTGACCACACCGTGGTGGTTTACGGCAGCGCGCGCTTCGTGGCACCCGAAGAAGCTGCGCAGCAGCTTGACGACGCGCGGGCCGGCGGCGATGCCCGGCGCATTGCGCTGGCCGAACGCGCCGTGAAGAACGCCCGTTACTACGACCTGGCCCGCCAGTTTGCGCGCCATGTGGCCGAGTACAGCCAAAGCCGCCCCGCCCCCGAGCGGCTGTACATCTGCACCGGCGGCGGCCCCGGCATCATGGAAGCCGCCAACCGCGGCGCGCACGAAGCCGGCGCACTGACCCTGGGCATGAACATCTCGCTGCCACACGAGCAAAGCGGCAACCGCTACATCTCGCCCGCGCTGTCGTTCAAGTTCCACTATTTCGCGCTGCGCAAAATGCACTTCATGATGCGCGCCAAGGCTCTGGTGGCTTTCCCGGGCGGCTTTGGCACGCTGGACGAACTGTTCGAGGTGCTGACCCTGGTGCAAACCGGCAAAGCCAAGCCCGTGCCCATCGTTCTGTGCGGCTGCGAATTCTGGAAGCGGCTCATCGACTTCGACCTGCTGGTGGAGCAAGGCACCATCTCCGAAGAAGACCTGCAGCTGTTCCACTACACCGATGACCCCGCCGAGGCCTGGGCCATCATCCGCGACTTCTACGAACTCTGACCCACCCACCGCCCGCCCCTGCGCCCAAGAGCGTGTCTGCGATCTGAGGCAGTTACTCGCCCTCGCCCTCGTCCTCGATCAGCAGGTCAGGCAAGGCAAGACCGCCCGCATTCGCGCCCTGCCCAGGCTCGGGTTCGGGCGCAGGCAGCTCCTGCACGCCGCGCAGCTTGCGCTGAATGGCGCGTGTGCGCACATCCACCTGCTCAAACCGCTTGGCGGCCGCGTCGATGGATTTGCGCGTGGCTTCCACCACGTCGCCGAACTTGGCGAATTCGGTCTTCACTTGGCCCAGAACGCTCCACACCTCGGACGAGCGCTTCTCGATGGCCAGCGTCTTGAAGCCCATCTGCAGGCTGCTGAGCATGGCCGCCAGGTTGGCCGGCCCGGTGATCATGACGCGGCAGTCGTTTTGCACCGCTTCGACGAGCCCGGGGCGGCGCATGACTTCGGCAAACAGACCTTCGGTAGGCAGGTAGAGCACCGCGAAGTCGGTGGTGTACGGCGGCGCCACGTACTTGCTGAAGATTTTTTTGGCCTCCAGGCGGATGGATGACTCGAAGGCGTTGCCCGCTGCCGTGATGGCCGCCTTGTCCGCCGTGTCCTGCGCGTCCAGCAGGCGCTGGTAGTGTTCCACGGGGTACTTGGAGTCGATGGGCAGCCACACGGGCTGCTCATCACTCTTGCCCGGCAGGCGGATGGCAAATTCCACCAGATCGTCGCTGCCCGGCATGGTCTTGACATTGCGGGCGAACTGCTCGGGCGTGAGCACGTTGTCGATGATTGCGCCCAGCTGCATCTCGCCCCAGGTGCCGCGCGTCTTCACGTTGGTCATCACGCGCTTCAAGTCGCCCACGCTGCCGGCCAGCGTCTGCATCTCGCCCAGGCCCTTGTGCACCTGCTCCAGCCGGTCGCTGACCAGCTTGAAGGACTCGCCCAGGCGCTGCTCCAGCGTGGCGTGCAGTTTTTCGTCCACGGTGCGGCGCATCTCTTCCAGCTTGGCGGCGTTGTCGCCCTGGATGGCGGCCAGGCGCTCGTTGAGCACACTGCGCAGCGCCTCGGCGTTGTTCTGGTGGCTGGCCACCAGGCCCGTGAGCTGCTGCCCCATCGACTCTTGCAGGGCCGAGAACTGGCTGCGCAGCTGGTGCGTGGTGCCCTCCAGCTGATCGCGCAGCGCGCCGGACATGGTGCCCAGCTGGCCCTGGATGTCGCCCTTGAGCGAGTCCAGCGTGCCGCGCGTGGTGCCGCTCAGCGCCTCGAAGCGCTCCTGGATGCGCTGGCCAAACAGCTGCGTGCTCTCGGCCATGGCGTCGCGCGACTTGAGGCTGTCGGCTGCCAGCGCCTGCGCCGTCTGGCTCAGCTCGGCGCGAAAGGCGGCCAGCGCATCGGCCTGCTCCTTGCGGGCTACGGCGGCATCGGCGCGCGCCTGCGCCAGGTGCTGCTCCAGGCGCGACTGCAGCGTGGCAAACGACGCCTGCAGCTCGCCGCGGCTGGTGCGCGACTCCTGCGCGGCCAGCGCCAGCCGTTCGTCCAGCAGGGCCTGCGTGGCCTGGGTGAACCCGCGCAGCTGCTGGGCCATGGCATCGAGGGCACCATCATTCTTGGCCACGGCCAGCTGCGTGGCCTGCACCGAAGATTCCAGCGTCTGCAGGCGCACCAGCCATTCGGGCGGCAGGTCAACGCGCGGGCGGCGCAACAGCAGCACCGCCAGCAACGCCACGGTGAGCACCAGCAAAACCAGTGCTGCAGTCATTTCCAATGTCATTTTTCCACTATCAAAAAAGTAGCTGCCAGCGCTTGCCTATCAAGCGCTACAGGCTGATTTCATTCAAATCTTGCCCAGCGTGCTCACTGGCGTATTGACGGGCGTGTTGACGGGCGTGAGGGCGCCCCGCCCCTCGAAGAACGCGATCAGGTTGTCCACAGCCTTGTGCGCCATGGCCAGTCGTGTGGGCACGGTGGCGCTGGCAATGTGCGGGGTGAGCACCACGTTGGGCACTTCCAGCAACGCGGGGTGCACTGCGGGCTCGCCTTCAAACACATCCAGCCCTGCGGCAGCGATGCGGCGCTCCTTGAGCGCCTGGGCCAACGCCGCGTCATCCACGATGCCGCCGCGCGCGATGTTGATCAGCGTGGCCGTGGGCTTCATGCGCGCGATCTCGGCCGCGCCAATGGCATGGTGCGACTCGGGCGTGTACGGCAGCACCAGCACCAGGTGGTCGGCCTGCGCCAGCAGCTCGTCCTTGCCCACGTAACGCGCCTTGCACTCCTGCTCCAGCGCGGGCGACAGGCGCGAGCGGTTGTGGTAGATCACGCTCATGCCAAAGCCATGCGCCCCGCGCCTGGCAATGCCCTGTCCGATGCGGCCCATGCCCAGAATGCCCAGCGTGCTGCCGTGCACCTCGCAGCCGGCGAACAGGTCGTAGCTCCAGCGTGTCCACCGGCCGGCGCGCAGGTAATGCTCGGCTTCGGTGATGCGCCGCGCCGTGGCCATGAGCAGCGCAAAGCCGAAGTCGGCCGTGGTCTCGGTCAGCACATCAGGCGTGTTGGTGCCTTGCACGCCAGCAGCGGTCATGGCGGCCACGTCGAAATTGTTGTAGCCCACGGCCATGTTGGCGACGATCTTCAGACGCGGGCAGGCAGCCAGCAGGTCGGCGTCGATGCGCTGGCTGCCGGTGGTCAGCGCGCCGTCCTTGCCCTGCAGGCGTTCGATGAAGTCGGCTTGCGTCCACAGGTTGTCGTCCTGATTGGCATACACCTCGAAATGCTCCGCCAGGCGCTCAATCACCTGCGGAAAAATCTTGCGTGCGACAAGGATGTGGGGCCTGGACATGGGCGGTGCCTTTCCTGCGATCAACGCAGCCAAATGAATGTGATCAGGGCGAACAGCGGCACCAGGATGCCGCCGGACCACAGCATGTAACCAAAGAAGCTGGGCATCTTTACGCCGCGGTCCTCGGCAATCGCTTTCACCATGAGATTGGGCGCGTTGCCGATGTAGGTGTTGGCGCCCATGAACACGGCACCGGCCGAGATGGCGGCCAGCGTGGCCGCATGCGTGGTCATGAGCGTGGCCGCATCGCCCCCGGCCGTGTTGAAGAACACCAGGTAGGTGGGCGCGTTGTCCAAAAACGAGCTGAGCAGGCCGCTGGCCCAGAAGTACATGGCCGGGTCGGGCGAGCCATCGGGCCGCGTAACGGCGGAAACGATAGCGCCAAACGGCCCATTCACGCCCGCCTTGAGCATGGCGATGACGGGAATGATGGTCAGGAAGATGCCCGCGAACAGTTTGGCTACCTCCTGCATCGGCCCCCAGCCGAACTGGTTGTCCGCATGCACCTTGCGCGGCGTGAGCGCCAGAGATGCCACGGTCACTGCGAGCAGGCCCGCATCGCGCACCAGCCCGGGCAGGCCCACCGGCGTGCCGGCGATCACCCATTGCACCGGCGACTTCCAGATGCCGCTGAGCAACACCAGCCCCACCACGGCCAGCAGCAGCAGGAAGTTGATCTTGCCGTCGAAGCCCAGCGCCGTCGGCGGCGTATCCGGGGTGGGATCGGTACGGCTGGCTTCACCGGCCTGGCGGTAGTACCAGCTGTCCAGCGCATAAAACAGCACCAGCAGCGTCCCGATCAGGAACAGCGTTTCCGGGAACACATGCCGCGCCGTCCAGAAGAAATCCACGCCCTTGAGGAAGCCCAGAAACAACGGCGGATCCCCCAGCGGCGTGAGAGAGCCGCCGGCATTGGAGACGATGAAGATGAAAAACACCACCACATGCGCCACATGCTTGCGGTTGTCATTGGCCCGGATCAGCGGGCGGATCAGCAGCATGGACGCGCCCGTCGTGCCCATGAAGCTGGCCAGCACCGCACCGACCGACAAAATGCCCACATTCAGCGCAGGGCTGCCGTGCAAGTTGCCGCGGATGTAGATGCCTCCCGCGACGGTGAACAGGGCCGTCAACAAAATGACGAACGGCAGATATTCAGCCAGCAGTGCATGCACGACACCCGCCGCCGCAGCGCCTGGGCCAAAGGCTACGGCAAACGGCAGCAAAAAGGCCAACGCCCAAGCCGCCGTCACCTTGCCAAAATGGTGGTGCCAAAACAGCGGCGCCAGTAGCGGCAGCAACGCGATGCTGAGCAAAACCCCCGCAAAGGGCACACCCCACAGCACCGAAAGCTGGCTGCCATCGATCTCGGCAGCGCGGGCCAGGGCCGGCGCCAGGCATGAAAAAACCAGCGCCAGCGAACGAAAACGCTTCATGGGCTCGGAGCTCCTCGGTGGTTGAATGTCGTTGGTCCGCCAGTGGCGGCTCGGTCGGGGCAGGCCCACGTCAGGGGCTGGGGATATCAAACACTTGGCGCAGATAGGCCAGATACTTCTCGTCATCACACATATTTTTGCCTGGCGCATCCGACAGCTTGGCCACGGGCTGGCCGTTGCAGCGGGTCATCTTGATGACCACCTGCAATGGCTCGTAGCCCAGGTCGTTGGTCAGATTGGTGCCAATGCCAAAGGCCAGCTGGCAGCGGCCGTGGAATCGCTGATACAGCTCAATGGTGCGCGGCACCGTGAGCGCATCGCTGAAGATCAGCGTCTTGGTCAGCGGATCGACGCGGTTGTCGCGATAGTGCTGCAAAAGGCGCTCGCCCCAGGAGAACGGGTCTCCGCTGTCATGGCGCGCCCCGTCAAACAGTTTGCAGAAGTACAGGTCAAAGTCGCGCAAAAAAGCGCTCATCCCGTACACGTCAGACAGCGCAATCCCCAGGTCACCGCGGTACTCCTTGGCCCACATCTCGAAGCCAAACACCTGGCTGTCGCGCAGCCGCGGGCCCAGCGACTGGCAGGCCTGCAAGTATTCATGCGCCATGGTGCCCAGCGGCGTGACACCCAGCTTCATCGCATACAGCACATTGCTGGTGCCCGCGAATTGCCCGTGCAGTCCCTGTCGCCAGTCATCCACGCCCAGCCGCCCGCACAATACGCGCAGCATTTCCTCATGCCATGCACGGGAAAAGCGCCGGCGCGTGCCGTAGTCGGCAATCTTGAGGTTTTCGAGCCCAGGTTGCTGCAACTGCGCGATCTTGGCGTCCAGCCGCTTGCGACCCTCGGGAAAATCCGGCACCTTCTGGGTGTTGCGAAAGTACACCTCGTTGACGATGGCCAGCACGGGTATCTCGAACAGGATGGTGTGCAGCCAGGGGCCGGTAATGGTGATGTCGATCTCGCCCGTGGGCAGCGCGCTCACACGGATGTATTTTTCATTGAGTCGAAACAGCCCCAGAAAATCGACGAAGTCGCTCTTGATGAACCGCAGCGAGCGAAGGTACGCCAGCTCCGCATCCTGGAACTGCAGACTGCACAGTGCGCGAATCTCGTCGCGAATCTCACTCACATGGGTCGCTAGCTCTACACCCGGGTTGCGGCACTTGAAACGATATTCGACCTGCGCCCCCGGAAACTGGTGCAGCACCACCTGCATCATGGTGAACTTGTACAAGTCGGTGTCAAGCAGGCTGGTGATGATCATGGATGCTTTTCTAGGACGCGCGGCCCGCTGATTGGATCGGTGAAAACGTCCGTCTGTGCAAGCGGCAAATTGACCGGCCCATGATTTTGTCATCAACCCGCCTGGCCCACGCAGATGGCCGGGAAATGACCGCCCGCCTAACGAACCCAAGCACCGTAACAAACCGAACATTGGGGCAACAACCCTAAAAATGCTGCAATGCAGCAAATAACGCTTGCATGCAGACAATGAATTCGTAGAATCCATCGCATGCTGCACTGCAACATGACGAAAAAGGTCAGACAGGGCAGATGTCTCAACCTGCCCTGATGGGCTTTTTACCTGGAGCTAAGACATGTCCCTGACCCCCGAGCAAATCATCGCCACCCAAAAGGCCAACTTCGAAACCCTGTTCGGCCTGACGAACAAAGCCATCGAAGGTATCGAAAAGCTCGTCGAGCTGAACATGACCGCATCTCGCGCCGCCCTGTCGGAAGCTGCTAGCCACACCCAGGCTCTGTTGTCCGCCAAGGACGCGCAAGAGCTGCTGACCCTGCAGTCCAGCATGCTGCAGCCGATGGCTGAGAAGGCCGTTGCTTACAGCCGTCATGTCTATGAAATCGCTTCCGGCACCGGCAGCGAGTTCGGCAAAGCTTTCGAAGCCCAGTCTTCCGAAATCCAGCGCAATTTCAGCAACATGGTGGAAACAGCCGCCAAGAATGCTCCCGCTGGTTCCGAAACCACTGTTGCCGTGATCAAGAGCGCTGTCTCTGCCGCCAACAATGCATTTGAATCGGTGCAGAAGGCCGTCAAGCAAGCCAGCGACGTGGCTGAAGCCAACTTCAACGCAGTGGCTAATTCCGCAGCCAACGCAGCCAAGACGGCAACAGCCACCGCCACTGCTGCCGCACGCAAGCGCTAATTGTCACGCCAGTTCTGAAGGCTGGCTTCAGGGGGAAAAAATCAAGAATTGAGCCCCGATGCTGTTGCGATAAGCAATAAGCGGTAACGATTGTCTCCTTGGATCCTCTCGGAACCTCCTGTTTCCTGGATCCTTTCAAGCCCAGTCTCTGACTGGGCTTTTTTTGTCCTGCACCCGTAGCACTTTTAAGTAGTTGCCCACGGGCGACTTCAAACTGAAAAATGCTTTGCGAGGCCACCGACCGGGAGCAGAGCCCCGCTGAGCATTTTTGAGTTTGAAGCAAGCATTCTCAGCAGATCAACACTCCAGCACAGCAATCATTTGCGAACAATTCTCGTTTGTTTTATCATCTGCTCATTGCTTCTGGAGAAAACCTTGACACACTTGACCTTGAAATCCTTGCTGACCGCTTGCGCCTTGGTAACTGCTGGCACTGTCTGTGCGCAAGACCAAGTCATCAACCTGTACTCTGCACGCCACTACCCAACGGACGACGCTCTTTATTCTGGTTTCACCAAAACCACAGGCATCAAGATCAACCGCGTTGACTCGGATGACGCCGGCATCATGGCTCGCCTCAAGGCCGAGGGCTCGGCATCGCCTGCAGATGTGATTTTGCTGGTGGATGCGGCGCGGCTTTACCGCGGTGAGGTCGATGGACTTTTCTTGCCGGTGCGCTCCAAGGTGCTTGAGGATGCCATTCCTTCCAACCTGCGCGCTACACCTGGCACCGATGGCGGCATTCCCTGGTTCGGTCTGTCAACACGTGCCCGCGTAGTGGTTTACAACAAGGCCAAGGTGAGCCTGGAAGATATAGACACCTATGAAGAACTGGCCGATGCCAAGAACAAAGGCAAGCTATGCATACGTTCTGGCTCACATCCCTATAACTTGAGTCTGTTTGGTGCGGTGATGGTGCACATGGGCGAACAGAAAACAGAAGCTTGGCTCAAAGGCTTGGTCAGTAATCTGGCACGCTCTCCAAAGGGGGGAGATACAGATCAGATCAAGGCCGTGGCAGCGGGCGAATGCGACATCGCCGTGACCAACAGCTATTACTTGGCTCGCTTGATGCGGTCTGAGAAACCGGAAGACAAGGCTGTTGTCGAGAAAGTGGCGGTTGTGTTCCCGAATCAACAATCGTGGGGCACTCACATGAACATCGCGGGAGGTGCCGTTGCTCGCCACACCAAACAGCAGGCGAATGCGATCAAGTTCCTGGAGTACCTGTCCAGCCCGGAGGCGCAAAATTACTTTGCTAATGGCAATAACGAATGGCCTGCTGCCAAGGGTGTAAACCCCGTCAATCCCGCCCTGCAAGCCATGACCGGCGGCAAACCGTTCAAGAGCGAGACCATCCCCATCAGTTCGGTGGGAGCCAATACCGTCAAAGTTCAACAGATGCTCGATCGCGTTGGCTTTCGCTGATACCCACTGCTACGAGCAAAAGCCTGGTTCTACCAGGCTTTTCTTATTGAAGTCCCCTCGAATTCCTGAGCCAGTCAGAAGTAGAGGTTGGGGAACAGTTTGACACGGTACTCGACCGGAGGGATTCGGCCGAGGGCTTCATGGGGTCGATGGTGGTTGTATCGGTGCAGCC